>PXAS01000249.1 GCA_003565815.1 PVC group bacterium | reverse complement strand
ATCTACACTGACAATCCGGCAAAACACACCTTTTATTGCTCCTGAAACCATAATCATGCGTCAAAAATCATCTCGTATCACGTAACCCGTATCTAGTGTCCCTAATTTTGCAGAACTCTATAATAGTTATTGACCTAAGGCCATAATATGTCCACATAGATAGTTGAATCAGGGTTTAAATATACACCATGATTATCATCGTAAATAACAAAACTACGCCCCTCTAATCCGGGACTCAAACCAAAACCGTCAATTCGAACCGGAACATCAACCAAGTTTGTTATTGTTCTATTCATTCCGGCAAGCGACCACATCAATGGAGATGCATCAGGCCATGTCAATGCTTCTATTCCGTTTTCATCAAAATAGCCAAACGCCCTCGCTGGGTGTCCCACCGGATCCAAATAGGTTCCGGTAGCAGACACAGGTTGATTAATCGAGCCCCACACACCGCCTAGTTGCTCTTCGACTACTGCGTTTTCATACAGGTCATCAATGGAATCACCAAACTGATCCAGAACCTGCAGCGTCATCCAGTGTCCATACATAGTTACCAGCTCGACCTGTCCGGTCGGAGTATTAAAACTGGCGGGGCTGGTGCTTTCATTAATGGCATAATTAACGCCCTCAACAACTCCCCCCGGTAGATCCTCAGGCTTTTCAATGTCTGCCGGCACAATCACAGACACATCCTGTTTCCACTCGCAACCGGAAGGATGGCTGGCCTTTACCCATGCATCGCCCTGTTCAATGCTTTTATTCAATCCCACCATATCAAAGAATATAACGCCGTTCGAGTTTGAAATATTACCAATACTAAGCCGACCGCTTGCACTTAAAGTAATATTCGTTACTGACTCTGGTGGTTTCACCGTCGCGGTTCTCTTTTGTGTTCTATCGTTATCACCAGCACTAATGGCCACCTTGTGTGGATCATCCATATCAAATGTGACATCAACGACCGTAAATCTGTGTTCGGCGCTGGAATTGCAAGCCGTAAGCATAGCTTTTACTACACTGTTTGTGGTTCCGGTAGACGCACTCAACCCCCTGACTGTAACATTTGTGCTGCGATTCGGTCGCAGACTCACTGTTTGCGGCACTACAGAAAAAGTTCCATCGTCTGAAAGGACTATTGAGTAATTGTTATTACAACGGGAGTCACCGTTTAATCTAACAGTGAATTCTTTTGAACAGTTTACACCTATTTCATCCGGTCCGCTAATGGAAATTCCAACGCATTCACAGGTACAACATGGCTCAGCATTCGCGTTAATATGCCCCCCACCGGCCTTATCCCCCTCCCCGCCGAGTAGTTCGGCAATGGTGCCTTGGTAGTTGGACGGGATGCCGAGCACTGTGACGTTGTAGCAGTAGTAGTTTTCCCATGACGGCAGCTCGATGGCGAATTCGCCGAAGGCTTCGTATTCTTCGGTTTCAGGATTCCAGACGGGAATGAAGTCGACATCGGTCATGATGTACTCTGTCAGTCCGCCGCCGAAGGTGGCCTGCGAGGCAAACATATACATGCTGACAACGATGTTGGTGACCCACGGTTTGAAGGTCAGGGTGACATAACCGGTGCGGGTTACCGGATTGACCTTGAGTGAGTATTGTGAGCTGTTTTCGAGAATGAATTCCTCGATCTCGCGTGCGGCAACCAGTGAGTTGTCGGCTTTGCGGCGCACTTCAAGCACGGGTGTTCCGCGCTGACGGGCGCGCAGATTGAGTTCCACCCGCGAGCCGCGGTTGGTTTTGACGCTGACATCCAGCAGGGCCGGATCTGCGGCAGTGAAGGTGAAGTCATCGAAGTCCACCCCGGGTCCGAGCTCGACAACAGCCTGCACGGTTTTGCCGATCTGACATAGAATACGTTCGGGCAGGGTGACTTCAACAACGGCGATTTCGAGGCTGCCGATTTCCTCCCCGTCGATCCAGGCGGTAACGGTATGAGTGCCGCCTTCGCCGGCGGTATAGGTGAACAACTGTCCGGGCACACCGGTGAAGACCGTGCCGTTGATTTCAATTTGCAGCAGACTGCCGCTGCCGGAGGCGGTGAGCAGGACGGTTTCGCCGACACGCAGACTGAGCAGGAGTCCGGCGGTAGCCGGATCGGAAAGATCGAGCGCCTGCCAGGCAATGGCGCCTTCTTTTACCGCCTGCGGAATGCAGTCTTGCGTATAGCTGACCTGGGCGGCGGTTTCAGCGCTCAACGGAACTGTGCTGATGAATTTGCGCGCATCAAGGTATTGGACCTCGCGCGTTTCCGGCAGAGTCGAGGCTTCCTGGAAGACGCGGTAATTGGCGTTCCAGCGGCGGCCTTCGACAGTAACCGGTGAGACGATGCTGGAGTCGGGGATAGCGACTTCCAGCGGGCGGCGGTCGCGCAGTTCGGCGGGCACCGTCTCGCGCGGGGTTTCGGCGTAGCTGAGGGTCATAGGGCTGCGTCCGACACGTCCGGCGCGGATGCCGCCCGCGGCTCCGGTGGTGATCCAGAGTCCGCCGGCCTGGGTGACGCCGGTATAGTCGCTGGGGCGGTTGCCGGGCATGGCGCTGGTGACGTCTATATCAATCTCACCGTTGCGATCGATATCCACCAGCAGTTCCCAGTTTCCGCTATCTCCGACCTGTAATTGAAAGACCGGCATTTCTTCGGGGGTGACGTCTTTCAGAAAGTCGAGCCGGCCGATGCGGTTGGTAAGTTGCTGCTGCGCCTGCGCGATGGACTGTCCGGCCTGTACCTGCCAGACGCCCGCCCCGACCGGGTTGCCGCCGTACCATCCGGTCTGCCAGATGGCGTCACCGCTGCCGATCCACAGACGGAACGGCAGGCAGACGACGATGGCATCGGCAGGCAGGGCGGAGTCGAGCCCGAAACCGGTGCCGTGTTCGACGGGCATGGCGGCGGCTGCTTCGCCCAGATAGCCGAAACGCCATTGGGCGTCCTGCATCTGCCGCGGGAAATAGCCCCATTCGCCGAGGGCGTTTATGCCGCCTTCACGGATGTCCCAGAAATCGAGGCTCAGGCGGTAGTTGCGTCCCGGTGCACCGACGAGCGTATTGCCGGCCCAACTGCGGCTGCCGGCCATATTATCGCCTGACCACTGTGCGGTATCAACAGAAAGCAGTGTTACGGTGCCGTCAGCATTGGTGGAGACATTCTCGATGTCATGGTTGATGGCGATGGCGGAGGGAACGGGGTTGGCGGGATCGTAGAGCTTGCGCGCCCAGCCGAGGTGTACGATCTGAATCTCTTCCGGGCAGAGGGGTCAGGCCTTTAATAATGGGTAAGCTCATCTCTTGCCTCCCAATTTCCCCACAACACGTTTCATTTTCCTACTCTCACTCATACGTTGTTCCACCCGTGAGAGCATTGGTCAACCCGGAACCATCCGCCAAGCCCTATTTGTGCCCGTGTCGTCTATTAAGAACATCTGCTCTCATTCAATGAAACCATGCCACATCCGGCAGACAGGATAAAGACATTTTTGCCGCCACACTTAGCAAAGAAGAAATCCATT
>PXAS01000393.1 GCA_003565815.1 PVC group bacterium | reverse complement strand
TCAGGCTTTCCCAACACACTTTCGCCCCCCCCTTTGCCCCTGCCGGTGCGGAGACCGGCGCTCCCGTCACCCTACGCCCCCTCTCAAAAAGCGATCAACGATGCCTGTTCGCCACAAAACCCTTTTCGAACGGGCTCTAGCCAGAGGGCGAGTGAGTGTTTCCGACGGTCGGAAGCGTTTGAAAAGAGTCTTCCGAGGCTCGGAAAAGGGTCTCATCAGCTTATGGGGCCGGGCGGAAAGAGGGATAAGACGGCCAGGCAATGCAGAACGCTGCCCGCAACCACAAACAAATGCCAAATGCCGTGGTTGAAGGGGCAGCGGCGACTGGCGTAGAAGACAATGCCTCCGGTATACGCGATTCCGCCGGCCAATAACAACAGCAGGGTTCGTTCGGGCAGTTGCCGCATCAAAGGGCGAATCGCGATGAGCACCAGCCATCCCATGGCGATATAGATGATCACCGAAAGAATCCTGAAGCGGTGGATGAAAAGGATTTTGCAACAAACGCCCGCCAGAGCCAGCCCCCAGATCACCCCGAAAAGACTCCAGCCCCAGCCGCCGCGCAACGCCACCAGGGTAAACGGGGTGTAGGTCCCGGCGATCAGCAAATAAATGGCGGCATGGTCAAACACCCGGAGCCAGGCCTTTCCCCGTGAAATCGGCAGGACGTGGTACACGGTGGAAACCGCATAGAGGAGGAAAAGCGTGAACCCGTACACGGAAACCGCCACCACGCCGCGAACCTCTCCGACATGGGCGGCCCGGAAAATCATCAGGACGGTCGCGGGAACGGCCAACAGCGCCGCCAGCCCGTGCGTGACGCCATTGACCACCTCTTCCACGGGCGATTGTGGTTTCCATGTGCTGGAGATCAGCTTCATGATCTCACTCTAAAGGCAAAATCCCCAACGCACAAATCAAAAGCAAAACAACATTGACCTGAAGGGCGGATCAAGGTATGGTCCCCGCCACTTTCAACTGGTTCGGCACAACGGAGTGGGCACGGTCCCACTCTTTTTTGTCGGAAACACGGCACATATGATTTTTGACCTTTCTATCGAGGTATATGATGAACACAGAGCTGCAGGCTGTTATAGAATATATGGAACGCGAACGCGGGATCGACCGGGAAACCATGATCCAGGCGGTCGAGGGCGCGCTGATCACGGCTTCACGCAAAAGCGTGAACGCCAAGGACCACCTGCGCGTCGAAATCGACAGAAAGACCTTCAAGGTCCATGCCTTTGCCACCGTGACCGTGGTGGGCGGCTTTCCGGCCAATGAATCGGAAATTTCGCTGCTGGACGCCAGGGAAATCGACCCCAACGCCCAAATCGGTGACGAGATCGAACGGGAAGTCGAACCGCAGCAATTCGGACGGATCGCCGCGCAAACGGCCAAACAGGCGATTTTGCACCGCATCCGCATGGCCGAAAAAGACAAAATCTACGACGAGCACAAGGACCGGGAAGGCGACATCGCCACGGGCAGCATCCGCAGGTTTGAGCGCAATGACGTCATTGTGGACCTCGGCATGGGCGAAGGCATTCTGCCGTCCCGCGAACGCGTGGCCACGGAAGACTACAACATCAACGACAAAATACGTTGCTACGTGCTCAGCGTCACCAACCCGGCCGCCGGACCGCAGATCGTGCTGTCCCGCAGTCACCCCAACTTCGTCCGGCGGCTGTTTGAATTGGAGGTCGCGGAAATCGCGGACGGCACCGTGGAAATCAAGGGGATCGCCCGCGAAGCCGGGTTCCGCAGCAAGGTGGCCGTTTGGTGCCCGGACCCCAAGGTCGATCCCGTGGGCGCCTGCGTGGGCATGCGGGGCATCCGCGTGAAAAACATCTGCCGGGAACTCGGGGGTGAAAAAATCGACATCGTCCGCTGGAACCCGGACATTGCCACCTTTGTGACCAATTCCCTGCAACCGGCGACGCTGTCCAAAGTGGAAGTGGACGAAAGGACCCAAACGGTGACCGTGCGGGTTCACCCCGACCAACTTTCCCTGGCGATCGGCAAAAAAGGCCAGAACGCCCGCTTGACGGCCAAATTGACCGGATGGAGGGTGGACATCACCCGCGAAGAGGTGGAACTGAATTTCGAAGAAAAAGTTGCGAAGGCCATTGAATCGCTGGCGGAGATCCCCGGGGTGAGCGAGGAAATTGCCATTGCATTGGTGCAAAACGGTTTTCTGTCTTTGGAAGGAATCGTGGCCGCGGAGGTCGAAGACCTTGCCGCCGCCGAGGAAATCGACCTTGCCGCCGCCAAACAGATCAAATCTGCGGCGGAAGCCCATTATGAGAAACAAATCGGGAGTGAAGTAAAAGATTTATGAGGATATTTGAACTTGCGAAACAACTGGAAATTCCCAGTAATGAATTAATGGAACTCGTGGAAATGATGGGGGTTGACGCCCCGAATCATTTCTGCGCCCTGACCCCTGAACAGGTCAACCAACTCATCGAAGACGTCACCGGCGAAGCGCCGCCGGATGCGGCCGGAAAAGATGTGCCCGAAAAACCGGAGCCCGAAAGCGCCGGGGAAAATGTCGGCGAGTCCACGGACGAAGACGCGGCCAAAGAGGATGCGGCCAAAGAGGGAACGGAGGAACGCGCGGAAGAGGAGGGAAAAGCCGACACGCCCGCGGAACCCGAGCCCGAGCCGGAGCCGGAAGAGAAGACCGTGGATATTTTTGGCGACATGAGCGTCAAGGATTTGTCGGGTCTGATCGATGTGAAGGCGAACCTGTTGATCGCGGCGCTCATGAAAATGGGCGTGTTTGCCAGCATCAACCAGGTCATTACCAAGGCCCAGGCAAAAATTCTGGCGGAAAAGTACGACTATACCGTTCGCACCTCACCGCCCAAACCCAAACCGGAACCCGTCCCCGAACCTGCCGCCCCCGAACCCGGGGACAAAGCGTCCGCGCCGAAGGGGACCAAAACGGATAAATCAAGCAAGTCGGACAAGGCGGAACCGGAACCCGCGCCCAAAGCGCCCAAGGCTCCCAAGAAAAAGAAAAAGAAAAACATCAAAACCGATTCGGATGCAGACAAGAAGGACAAGGATCCCTCCGAAGTCGCACGTCCGCCGGTCATTACCTTTTTGGGTCACGTGGACCACGGCAAGACATCCCTGATCGACCGGATTCGCAAAGCCAACGTGGTGGCCGACGAGGCCGGGAACATTACCCAGCATATCGGGGCCTACACCATCGAAGTCAACGGCAGGGAAATCACCATTCTCGACACCCCCGGACACGCCGCGTTCAGCGCCATGCGCGCCCGGGGCGCGACCTTGACGGACATTGCCATCATCGTCATCTCCGCCACCGAAGGGGTGATGCCCCAAACCCGCGAGGCCATTGAACACGCCCAGGCCGCCGGGGTGGAACTGATGATTGCCGCCAACAAAATCGACCTGCCCAATGCAAACGTGGACAAGGTGAAACAGGATTTGCAGCAGATGGAACTCACCCCGGAAGACTGGGGCGGGGAAACCATCGTGGTGCCCGTCAGCGCCGAAACCGGCGAAGGCTTGGAAGACCTCCTGGAAATGGTCAATCTTCAGGCGGAAATCCTGGAATTGACCGCCAAGGTGAATGTGTCCGCGAAAGGAAACGTGATCGAAGCGGAACTGCAACCCGGGATGGGGGTCACCGCCAGCGTCCTGGTCACCGAAGGCACGCTGAAAACCGGGGACGCCATGCTCTGCGGCGAAAGCTTCGGACGCATCAAGGCGCTCATTGACCACAACGGCAAGCGCGTGAAATCCGCAGGCCCCTCCCATGCCGTCCAGGTGATGGGACTCAACGAGGTGCCCACCCCCGGCGACGCCTTTGAAATCTGCAAGAATGACAAGCAAGCCCGCACCCTCGCCGAGGAACGCAAGGAAGAGAACCGCACCGCCAGCCTGAAAGGGCCCGAACGCGGCGCTTCTTTGGACGATCTTTTCGCCGCCGCCGGCATGGACAACAAAGAGGAACTCCAGATTCTGCTGAAATGCGACGTCAAGGGCAGCCTCGAAGCCATCACTTCATCGCTGATGGAAATCAAAAGCGAAAAAGTCCGCCTGAAAATCATCGGCTCCGGCATCGGCGCCATCAATGAAAACGACGTGTTGCTCGCGGGCAGTTCCGACGCCATCATCATCGGGTTCAACGTGGGCAAAGACAATGCCGCCGTGAGAGCCGCCAAACAAAAGGGCGTGGAAATCCGGCTTTACGACATCATTTATCAGCTCTTCGACGAAGTGGAAGCGGCCATGAAAGGCTTGCTCAAACCCGTCCTGCAGGAAAAAGTGATCGGACACGCCGAAATCCGGCAGATTTTCAAATTGCGCAAGGCCCGAAGCGTGGCCGGTTGCATCGTCCGCGACGGGCGCATCCGCTCCAAGGCCCGCGCCCGGGTGCTTCGGGGCAAGGATGTCATCTACCAAGGCGGCATCGCCACCCTCAAGCGCTTCCAGGACGAAGTCAAGGAAGTGGGCAACGGACAGGAATGCGGGATTGGCTTGGAGAACTATGATGACTTCGAAGTCAATGACATCATCGAAGTCTACCTCACCGAATCCGTCAGCCAGGGGCTCTAAGCGCAATGCCGTCCAAACGCATAGCCCGTGTGAACGAACTGCTGCAACGGGAGATCGCCAAAGGCCTGTACCGCATCCAGACCGATCCGCCCCTGGATTTGGCCCGGGTGACCATTTCGGGGGTGGACTGCTCGCCGGATTTGCGCAAGGCCCGGGTGATGGTTTCCGTGTTGCACGACTCCGGAGACGCGCCGAACGCCGAAGAGGTCGTGCGGACGCTGAACCGAAAGCGCAAGGAACTCCAGGCCCTCCTGGCATCCAACATCATCATTAAATACACGCCGCATTTGCAGTTTTTCGAAGATCACACCTTGGACAACGCGGACCGCGTGCTTGAAATCCTGGACCATTTGCCGCCGCCCGCCGACCCGGATGATTTCGAGGAGAATGTGGACGATGAGCCGGAACCGTAAACGAACGGGTTTGGCCCTTGACGGCATTCTTCTGGTGGACAAACCACAAGAATGGACTTCCCACGATGTGGTGAATTTTGTCAAAGGCAGGTATCGGCTCGCGAAAGTGGGCCACGGCGGCACCCTGGATCCCATGGCCACCGGTCTGCTGGTGCTGCTGCTGGGCAAGGGGACCAAAGCCAGCCAGTCGGTGATGGAGGGCGCGAAAGTCTATGAGGGCACCCTCACCCTGGGCGTCACCACCGACAGCCAGGACGCGGATGGCGCGCCCGTGGAAACCCGCCCGGTCCCCGCCGATCTCACCCGCGAAACCGTGGAAAACGTCCTGCAAAAGTTCATCGGGGACATTGAGCAGATTCCCCCCATGGTTTCCGCCTTGAAAAAGGACGGCGTGCCCCTCTACAAACTCGCGCGCAAAGGGGAAACCGTTGAACGCGAAGCCCGATCCCTCACCATTCACAGCCTGGAAATCACCGACTTTGATCCTCCCCGGATCGGACTGCGTACCCGTTGCTCCAAGGGGACCTATGTGCGCACCCTCGCGCACGACATCGGCGCGGAATTGGGGTGCGGCGCCCATCTCAGCGCCCTTCGGCGCACCGCCTCCGGCCCGTTCGACGTGGAGAGCGCGGTCACGGTGGACGCCCTCCGCGACATGCCGCTCGAAGAGATGCAGGCCCTGTTGCTGCCCCCCACCCTTCCCCCCCTTCAACCCGGAGCCTGACCCCGTGACACCGGTCCTGGTTTCCAGACTGCACGAAGTCCCCGACCCCGCCGCCCCGCTTCTGCTTGCCATTGGCGCTTTTGACGGGCTGCACCGCGGTCATGCCGAAGTCATCCGCTTTGCGCAACAGCAAGGCGGTCGCACCGGGGTATTGCGCTTTCTGCCACATCCCGCCCGGATATTGCGCCCGATGGATGCGCCGCCGTTGCTTTGTACGGAAACGCAAATCCACGGATTGCTGGGCACCCTCGGCGTGGACGTGCATATCCGCCTGCCGTTTGATCTCGATTTTGCAGGCCGGGAGCCCGAACGGTTTTTGCAGGATTTACATGAGGCCCTGCCCGGACTGCAAGGCGTGGTCGTGGGACCCGACTGGCGATTCGGCAAGAGCGGTCGGGGGGACATTCATTTGCTGCGGAAATTTGCCCAGCGCCATCATTTCGCCGTGCATATCCTGCCGGACACCCTTTGGAAGGGGGAACGAATTTCCAGCACCCGCATCCGCCACGCGCTGCTGGCCGGGAATCTTCCCGAAGCCACCGCCATGCTGGGTCGGCCCTACCGGCTCGACGGCGTGGTCCAACCCGGCAAACAATACGGACGCAAACTCGGCTTTCCCACCGCCAACTTTCACCCCGAGCAGGAACTCATGCCCCCCGGCGGGGTCTACGCCATGCGCGTGTACGGGCTGGACCGCCCCTACATCGGCGCGGGATACATTACCCATCACCCCAATCTGGTGGAAGTGCATGTCCTGGATTTCGCAGGGGATCTCTACGGACGGCACCTGGAAGTGGACCTGATCGGCTTCCGCAGGCCCGCCTCCCCCATTTTGGATCACGAGCAACTCCAGCGAACCATTCGCGAAGATGTGGACGCCATACGGGAGCAACTGGAGGCTCGGGAATGAGGTGTCCGCCCCCGCCGCCGGACAGTCTCCGTCTTTGGCCGGAAAACTGGCTGTGGCCCATGTCCCTGGAGCGTGAATGGAAAGAAACCGGTCCCCGGATGCTCGACCTCGGATGCGGAAAAGGGCGTTTTTTACTCGCGCACGCCCGGCGAAACCCCGACGCCCGCATCCTGGGCATCGAACGAAAATTGCGCCGGGTTCGAAAAATCGACCACAAGGCGTATAAAGCCGGCATCCGCAACATTCGGCTTCTGCGCATGGAAGCCTCCTACGCGATGCATTATCTGATGCCGGAGGCGTGGATCGATATTGCCTACGTTTTTTTTCCGGACCCCTGGCCCAAAGACAAGCACCACAAGCATCGCATCTTTTCCCCCGAATTTCTCGACGCCCTTGACCGCACCCTGGCTCCCGGGGGCCTCGTCCATTTCGCCACCGACCACCGTCCGTATTTCGAACAAGTCGTGGAAATTTTGGAAACGGACAAACGATGGACCCCCGGCCCGATTTACCAGCCCGAAGAAGATGAAATCAGTGATTTTGAGCTGATGTGGCGGGACCAGCGCCCCACCAATCGCTACAGTTTTCAAAGAGGGTGAAGGGGAGAAGGAGATGGGACCGGATACGGGATACTGGATGGGAGACTTGCGCTTTCCCGGTCGCGCCGAGACCCCGGTTACGGCTCATCGGCGGGCGACTCCACCAAAAAGCGTTTCAGGGCCTTCTTCCAGTTTGATTTCCGGGCAACGCCCGTATCCTGGGCCTGCGCTTTTTTCAGTTTTGTCCCGGACATGCATGCGATGGCCTCGGCATAACTTTGAAACCGATCCTCCGGGTTCATTTGCATCATCTTGTAGACGCCCGCGCAAAAGTCCGGAGACAAATCCGGGCAAACATTCTTGAGGTTCGGGGTGGGTCCTTTCAAGGCCAGCCGAATGACCTCATCGCCTTCCGTGCCCTCGAAGGGCGCGCGTCCGGCGGTGGCATGAAACAAGGTGGCGCCGAGTGAATACAGGTCCGAGCGAAAATCCTCCTGCTTTTTGCGGCTTTTCTCAGGCGCCATGTAATACGGGGTGCCCCAACACTCCACCTTTTGTTCCCGGGTCACAAAGCGAGCCAACCCAAAATCGGCGATTTTCGCACGTCCTTTTTCGTCCACGAGGATATTGGCGGGTTTCACGTCGCCATGCACCAATCCCGTCACCCGCGCTGCCTCCAGCCCTTCCATCACATCCAAGGCAATGCGGCGGGCTTCGTTTTCTTTCAACGGCGCGTTTTTCATGATCTCCTGCAAATTGGGCTCATCCACCAGCTCCATGACAATGTAGGGGCGGTTTTTGATTTTCCCCAGACGGTAGACCTGTACCACGCGATCATGATTGATCACTGCCGCCGCCTTGGCCTCTTTTTCCAATTGCCGCCACATGCTGGGCGTGGAAGCAAAGGCCTGGCGCAACACTTTGATGGCCACTTTTCGATTCAGGTTCAGATCCACGGCCAAATAGACGCGCCCCATGGCCCCCTGCCCCAGAAAATCCTCCAAACGAAACTGGTCCACCATGTCGGGCACCAACACCCGGGATTCACAGGCGGGGCACTGTACAAACTCCAGGGGCTGAAACCCGGTCACATTGATTTTCCGCCCGCAATTCCAGCAAGAAGTGACCTCCAAATCCGTGGAGGTCGACAAAGAAGATATACTGGGGGCGTCAGGCTTCATTCAGATACATTTTCATCCAAGCTAACATGAGGCAATGGGGAATGAAAAGCCTTAACCCACCTTTTCCCGAAAAAAAACGGTCCCGGAATCACCGACCCCGCATAGAGTCCGCTCAAGGGGTTGGCATTCCGCTCGAGGTTCGCGCGGGTCGTTTCATGGCCGGGCAACAGTTTTCGGGGCAGACGTCCTCCTTGGGCGGCATCCGCCCAATGGTCCGGCGTTCCGGCAGGTCCAGGGCACGCTCCCGGATCAGTTCCACGATCATTTCAATCATTCTGGGATCATTTCCCGGGGTGGAAGCCCGCACGTAGTCCAGCCCCAAGCCGGCGGCATGGTCCCGGGCCTCCAGATCGAGATCGTATAAAACCTCCATGTGGTCGGAAACGAAGCCAAGCGGGGAAACCACCACCGAAGGAACGCCTTCGGCCTTCAAGGCATCCAAATGATCACAAATATCCGGTTCCAGCCAGGGCATGGACGGCGGGCCGCTGCGGCTTTGGTACACCAAATCCCATTGGGGAAGTTCCAATCGTTCCGCCACCAAACGGGCCGCCTCCCCCAACTGCCGGGTGTAAGCGGAGGTTTCCGCCATGGCCATGGGAATGCTGTGCGCGGTGAAGACCACCCGGGCCATTTCCCGGGTGTCTTCGGGTAAAAGCGCCAAAGCCTCGGCAACCTTGTCCGAAACCGTTTCGATAAACAGGGGATGATTGAAAAACACGCGAATCTTGTCAAATTCCGGCGCCCCCTCCCCCAATTCGGCCCGGGCATCCATCAAATTCTCGCGATATTGCCGGCATCCTGAATAGCAACTGAAGCCACTGGTGACATAGGCCAGAATTTTTTTGAAGCCCCGCGCTTGGGCCTCCCGCATGACATCGGGAATATAGGGCGGCGTATTGCGGTTGGCCAAAAGCACCGGGATGTCGAGTCCGGCATCGGCAAGCCCGACATTCAGTTTCTCCACCAATTCCCGGTTTTGGGCATTGATGGGGCTCACGCCGCCGAACAATTCGTAGTGGTGGGCCACTTCCTGCTTTCTCGCATCGGGCACGCCTTTGCCGCGCAGAACATTGTCCAGAAAGGGCATCACATCGTCCATGCCCTCCGGGCCGCCAAAAGAAACAACAAAAACAGCATCATAGTGCATTCGGGGAAACCTCTCGAAAAGAATTGCAATCGAACCGACCCAACATAGTATATCGCGTCTTCTTGTCAATGTCTCCTCCCCATGAAAAGCCCCCCTCCGGAATTTGAATATCTCTATGGCATGCATCCAGTTTTGGAGGCCCTGCGCGCGGGCCGTCGGTCTTGTCACGAACTGTTTCTGGATGAAAATGCCGCCGCGGGTAGATTGGGGCCGCTGGAACGCGCGGCCGCGTCGGCGTCGGTTCCCCTGCGCAAAACCCACAAGCAGGAACTGTTCAACCTTTGCGGAACCAAACAGCATCAGGGCGCGGTCCTGCGCGCCTCCCCGTTTCCGTACGATGCCTTGGAGGATGGCGTGTTTGAACGTCCCCGGCTCCTGTTGCTGGACAACATCGAGGATCCCAGAAACGCCGGCGCCATTCTCCGTTCCGCGGATTTGTTCGGGTTTGACACCATTTTGCTGCCCATGCGAGGCGTGACCGAAATTTACCCTTCGGTGGTTAAAACCAGCGCCGGCGCCTCCGAGCACCTTCGGGTGGTGCGGGCCGCCAACAGCACCCGTTACGTGAAACGGGCCAAGGACTGCGGATACCGCGTGGTGGCATTGGATATGGCCGGGGGCATGGACCTCTCCGACATCCCGCCCCAGTCGGACCGTCCCCTGCTCCTGGTCATTGGCGGCGAGGACAAACGCGTGGGGCAATTCATTCTCAATGAAGCCGACTGCGTGGCGAAAATTCCGCAACAGGGACACGTCAACAGTTTGAACGCCTCGGTTGCGGCGGGAATTGCGCTTTATCATTTTCAAGTTTTAGGGTAAGAGGGTTCACAAATGGATAATCAAGAACATATTCACGACCCCGACGAGACCCGCACCCTGCTGGAAAGCCAAGTGGAGCCGCCCAAAACCGGGGAAACCACCCTCACGGTGGCGGGACGAAAAGAAACCGACCAATATACCCGCGTCATCCCCTATGGCGTGCAGCGGGAGCGGGAACGTTTGATTGAAAACTTCGAGCAAGTCGTCAACGAACAAGTCATTTATTTTCCCGTTTGCTACCGTTTTGCCGAAGAAATCGGACGCGGGCGCCAGGGCATTGTGTACATGGCCAACCGACAAGGGGGCCGCGGTTGCCTGACCCGCCACGCCATCAAGGTTTTCGACCCCGGGATCTATTCGACGCCGGCGATGTACTGGACCGACATGGGGCGGATCGCCAGCCAAATATCAGTCATGCAACGCCTGCGGAGCCCCAACCTGGTCTCCATGGAAACCTATGACGAGGTCAATGGCATCGGCTACCTGCAGATGGAACTGATCAATGGCGTGGACTTGCGCTACCTGCTCACCGGAAAGCGCATGGAACAAGTGGGCGCCATGATGGAAGCGGAGGAATGGGCGCACATGCGGGAAAGCATTTTTCGGATCTCCGGCGATCACATTGCCATTCAACCGGGCGTGGCCATTTACCTCATGCGCATGATGCTCAAAGGCCTGGAGGCCCTGCACGAGGCCGGTTTCATTCACAGCGACATGAAACCCTCCAACGTGATGGTGGATCAATTCGGCTACGTGAAGGTCATCGACTATGGCCGCGCCGTGAAACCGCGTGAAAAAGTGTCGGTGCTCCTTGGCAGCCCCCTCTACATGGCGCCCGAAAACCACCGCCGCGAACCCGCCACCGAGCAATCCGACATTTACGGCGTCGGCATGGTGGGTCTGGAACTTCTCCGGGGAAGTCCGCTGGTCGATGCCCGCAGCATGACCGAAGAGGATTTATACCATTTCAAAATGGACCTGCCCAATCATCTCTACGAATTGCTTCCCCCCTACGTGCGGGAAAACAATGAATTCGTGCGGGTGCTCTCGAAATTCGTGGAGCCCGACCCCGACAAGCGCTACGCGAACGTGATTGCCGCCGAAACGGAACAAGAAGGCCTCCGCATTGTTCACAAACAGCTCATTGCCCTGGGCAAGGACGTGGATTACTCCCGGGTGATGGCCGGCTACATGAGCCGCCTGTGCCGATTGCGGCGCGGCGAGGTGCAGGGATAACGCTACCGCAAGCTTACCAGGTGAAATCACTGCGTTCATGACGCAGTCCGTGACTGCGTCCATGCACATACCCGGTTCCGCCGCGGTGCTCTTCGATTTCGGTGGACGTGTGGGACGGTACGCGAATGTGTCCCTGAACCCGATCTCCCCGGGAGCCGCTTACCGGGAAGGGACGAAAGGTAATCACCGGCCCGGAATATCCGCTCCGGCGACTGGTATGTCTTCGGGTACGGTACTCAATCGGAGCCGGGGAAAGCGGCCCTTGAAATTGCGCCTCGAATTCCGCTTGGCGGGCCCGGGCCTCCGCAATTTGCACCCGCCGCTCCAGTTCCGCCAATCGCCGGCGTTCCGCGACGCGCTCTTCCTCGCGCGCCACCTCCAAACGGGCCAGATGCAACTCGGTACGAACATCGACCTCGGGATACCGCTCCTGAAACCACGTCCAAAGTGCCAGCCTTTCATGGGGACTTCGCAATGCGGTGCCGGGATCCTCGCGCATGGCTTTCCGCAACGCCTCCCCTTCCCGGATGCGTTCCGCCCGGGCCTCCGCTTCGGCCCGCTTCCGGGCCTCCGCCACATCTTCACTGACCAGGGACACAAACACCACCCGGTCGTTCTTGAGCCGCACTTCTCCGCGGTCATAGGTAAACCAGGCGGATTTCCCGGTCTCCATGCGCGAATTCGGCTCCCCGAGAATCCTGAAAACATCTTCCACGTCGTCGCCCACGCGCACGACCTCGCCGGGCCGGGAGGTTTGGGGCTCATCCAGCCCTTCCGCCGTCCCCCATGCGGGAACGATCAAAAACGCAAATAAAATGAAACGGGGTTTCATGGCAAAATCCGGTTTAGGTTTGTGTAATATCAACTTCACAATCTAATCTTGAATGAATAAATTGCAATGCTCGGCGCGGATTAGGGCTCGTCTGGAAGCGACAGGTATTTCCTGGCCATGCCGTCCCTTGAATCATTTGAATTTCCCAACGCAGGATTCATCCGCAACCGAAAATGTTATGGACGTTCGACGTTCGGATTTCATTTTGCCGTTTGTCCCTTCCAGCCATCCCGCAAGGTCGCGGTTCGGTTCCAGACGGGCGCCCCCGGACGACTGTCGGGATCGGGAGTGAAGTACCCGATGCGTTCAAACTGCACCGGCGCTTCCGGTTGAAAATCCGCCAAACCCGGCTCCAGCATGGCGCGAACCACTTGCAGAGCGTCGGGATTCAGGAACTCGCGGAAGTCCTTGCCTTCCAACGCGTCGGGCTGCGCCTCGGTGAACAGGCGGTCGTAGAGACGTACTTCCGCGGACAGCGCGTGCCGGGCGCTCACCCAGTGAATGGTCCCCTTGACCTTACGCCCATCCGGTGTGCCGCCCCCACGTGACTCGGGGTCCCAGACACAGCGAATTTCCTCGATTTCGTCCCGGTCGTTTTTAATCACGTCCTGACAGGTGATGTAACAGGCGGAGCGCAAACGAACTTCCCGTCCCGGCGCCAGACGGCGGAATTTTTTGGGCGGATCTTCCATGAAATCGGCCCGGTCAATGTAGAGTTCACGGCAAAAGGGCACTTGCCGGGTTCCGGCTTCGGGATTTTCGGGGTTGTTCACCGCTTCAAAAAATTCTTCCCCGTCCTCGGGATAATTTTCAATCACCACTTTCACCGGATCCAGCACCGCCATTCTTCGTTCGGCCACGCGGTTGAGTTCCTCGCGCACGCAGAATTCCAAGAGGGCAAAATCAGTGAGGCCGTTGAATTTCGTCACCCCCACTTTTTCGCAAAAGGCCCGGATGGCGGCGGGCGGATAGCCCCGGCGGCGCATGCCCACCAACGTGGGCATGCGGGGATCATCCCAACCTTGGACGTGTCCTTCGCGCACCAGCTCCAGCAGCTTCCGTTTGCTCATCACGGTGTTGGTGATGTTCAGGCGGGCGAATTCGGTTTGCTCCGGCAGGGGCTTCGGCAAGGTCACGTTGGCCAAAATCCAATTGTACAGGGGACGATGCACCTCGAATTCCAAGGTACAGAGCGAGTGTGTCACCCCCTCGATGGCATCTTCCAGACAATGGGCGAAATCGTAAATGGGGTACAGGCACCATGTGTCGCCGGTGCGGTGATGGCTGGCGTGGCGAATCCGGTATATGGCCGGATCCCGGAGGTGCAAGTTGGGGTTGTCCATGTCGATCTTGGCCCGCAACACATACGTGCCGTCGGCAAATTCGCCGGCTTTCATACGGCGGAACAAATCGAGGTTTTCTTCCACGGGACGGTCGCGATGGGGGCTTGGCGTCCCCGGACGTGTGGGCACGCCCCGATATTCCCGGAATGCTTCGGGGGACAAGGTGCAGACATAGGCCAGCCCTTTTTCGATCAGCTCGGTGGCGAAGGCGTACATCTGCTCGAAATAATCGGAAGCGAATTTGGGCTCGCCGTCCCAGTCAAAACCCAGCCATTTGACATCGCGGGCAATGGCATCCACGTATTCCTGGTCTTCTTTGACGGGGTTGGTGTCGTCATAGCGCAAATTGCAGACGCCGTCGAAATCCTCGGCCACGCCGAAATTCAGGCAAATGGATTTGGCGTGTCCAATGTGCAAATAGCCGTTGGGTTCCGGCGGAAAGCGGGTGCGGATGTGGTCATGTTTGCCCGAAGCCAGGTCGGCGGCGATCAGTTCACGAATAAAATGCGAGGGTTTTTCAGGAGAATCGTTCATGCGGAAGTGTCCAAAAGCGAAAGGGTTTTCGAAATGCGGGGGGCAAGGGTGGCGGGATCCAAAAGGGAGATGACCTCCAACAATTCCGGACCGCCGGCCTGTCCGGTGAGCGCCACCCGAAGGGGCTGGTTGAGTTTGCCGTCGTCAAGTTCCAAAGTCTCCACCACCTCTTCCCGGGCGGTGCCCAGGGTTTTCCCCGCTGCCATGAGATCGGCCATGCGGGACAAGGCGTCCCGCTGCCAGGCTTTGCCCAGGCCGCGCTTCAGGGCTTTGGGGTCCCGCTCGAAATCGTTGTCCGCAAACATCCGCCAGGCAAACACATCTTCATAGGTTTGCAGGCGCGGGCGCATGAGACGGGCAATGTCCACCAGTCGTTCTTCGTCCAGGGCCGCGCCCCACTCCGTGCGGGCCAGCAAATCGCGGACATCGGCCAGATAAATGGATTCCGGCAATTCCTGGAGGTACTGCCCGTTCAGGTTCACGAGTTTGCGCAGGTCCATTTGCGCGGGGGCGCGTTGGACCCGCTCCAGACGGAACGCGGAAATCATTTCGTCGCGGTTCATTTTTTCCCGGTCATCTCCCGGAGACCAGCCCAAGAGGGTCAGATAATTGAACAAAGCCTCGGGCAAAACGCCTTTGGCGCGGAAATCGCCAACAAAAGCGTCGCCGTCCCGCTTGGAATACGGTTTCCCCTGCTCATTGACAATCATGGGCAGGTGACCGTAGGCGGGGACGGGCGCGCCCAGGGTGATGAACATCGGAATATGGCGATAGGTGTTTTCCACGTGATCGTCCCCGCGGATCACATGGGTGATTTTCTGGCAGTCATCGTCGCAAACATTGGCGAGATGGAACACCGG
>PXAS01000134.1 GCA_003565815.1 PVC group bacterium | reverse complement strand
TCCACCAGGCGGATCAGGGCTCCGATATCCCCGGGGCGCACCTTCAGGCCGGCGGCCGTGCCGCCGGTTTCGGACAAAACCCGCATCACTTCGCTCATCACCCAGTTGGCGGCGGCCTTGGGATTGCCCCCGGAAGCGTCGGCCACCTGCTCGAAATAATCGGCCACATCTTTGTCCGCCACCAAGACCTCCGCATCTCCTTCGGGCAGACCCAGGGCTTCCACGAAACGGTCCCGGCGACGGTCGGGCAACTCGGGCAGGCCCGAACGCCAGGCCTCAATCTGTTGGGCCGACAACACGATCCCGGCCAAATCGGGGTCGGGAAAATACCGGTAATCGTGCGCGTCTTCCTTGCCCCGCATGGACTGGGTCACCCCGCGATCATCGTCCCAGCGGCGGGTCTCCTGCACCAGGGTTTCCCCCTGCCTCACGGCTTTGATCTGCCGTTTGATCTCATGCGCCAGAGCCCGGTGTACCCCCCGGAAGGTGTTCATGTTCTTGATCTCCGCCTTCACCCCCAATTGCTTCGCCCCCGCCTCGGCCACGCTGATGTTGATGTCGCAACGGATATTGCCCTGCTCCAAATTGCAATGGCTCACATCCCCATACGCCAAAATCCGCTTGAGCGCGGTCAGATAGGCGAACGCCTCGTCCTCGTCGGCCAAATCGGGCTCGGTGACGATTTCCATCAAGGGCGTGCCCGCCCGGTTGTAATCAATGCCGCTCGCCCCAGCCAAATGCGTGGACTTGCCCACGTCTTCTTCCAAGTGAATCCGATTGATGCGCACGTATTTTTTGCGCCCACCGACGTCAATCTCCAAGCCGCCCCCCAGGCATAGCGGCCGATCATATTGGGTAATTTGGTAATTTTTGGGCATGTCCGGATAAAAATAACTCTTGCGGTCATGCTTGCTGAATTCGGCGATTTCACAGCCCAACAACAGCCCGGTGATCACGGTTTTGCGCACCGCCTCCCGGTTGAGCACCGGCAATGAACCCGGATACCCCAGACACACCGGACACACCGCCGTGTTCGGCGGCGCATCGGCATTCACCGGACAGGAACACCAGATTTTGGTCCGGGTGTTCAATTGCACATGGGTTTCGAGTCCTATCGTTGCTTGAAGCGGCATAATGAATTCAATGGGTTGTCAGGTGTCCCGGGATACGGTCAATTGCGGTTTGCGTACATGCCACTCGGTACTTTGCTCGTAGGCATGGCCCACCCGGAACAGGCGGTCTTCGGAAAATGCGGGGGCGAGAATTTGCAAGCCGATGGGCAGTCCGTCGGAACTGAATCCGCAGGGAACCGACATGCCGCTCCCTCCGGCCAGATTCGCGGGAATGGTGCAGATATCGCCTTTGTACATGGTCAGCGGATCGTTGATTTCCCCGCCGATGCGATAGGCCGGCGTCGGGGACACCGGACCCAACAGCACGTCACAGGCGGAAAACACCTCATCGAAATCACGCTTGATCAGGGCCCGGGCTTTGAGGGCCTTCACGTAATAGGCGTCGTAATAGCCGGAACTCAACACATAGGTGCCCAGCAAAACGCGACGTTTCACCTCCGGTCCGAACCCGGCCTCGCGCGTGCGTTTCATCAGTTCCACCGGATCATCGGCATCCACCCGCGCCCCGTAGCGCACCCCGTCAAAACGGGCCAGATTGGTGGACGCCTCCGCGGGCGCGATAATGTAATAGGCCGCCACCGCGTACTGCAAATGCGGGAACGAAACGGGGACGATCTCCGCGCCCAGTCCGGCCACGTGGTCAATGGCCTTGCGGACCGCCGCCTCCACCTCCGGGTCCACGCCCACGCCGAAAAATTCTTCCGCCACCCCCACTTTCATGCCCTTGAGTTCGCCGGAAAAGGCCCCGGAAACATCGGGGAGTTCCTGCCGCACCGAGGTGCTGTCTCGGGGGTCGTAACCGCCAATACAGCCCAGGGTATCGGCGGCGTCGGCCACGGTTTTGGACAACACCCCCACTTGGTCCAGCGAACTGGCGAAGGCGGTCAGCCCGTAGCGGCTCACCCGCCCGTAGCCGGGTTTGAGGCCCACGCATCCGCAAAAAGAAGCGGGCTGGCGCACGCTGCCGCCGGTGTCGCTGCCGAGAGAAACGATGGCCGTATCCGCCGCCACCGCCGCCGCGCTTCCCCCGCTGGAGCCGCCGGGCACCCGGTCCAAATCCCAGGGATTGCGGGTCAGCCCGAGGGCCGAATTTTCCGTGGAGGCGCCCATGGCGAATTCGTCCATGTTCACCCGCCCGAACATCACCGCCCCCGCCGCGCGCAGTTTCGCGACGCAGGTGGCGTCATACGGGGACACATACCCCTCCAGCAGTTTCGATCCGCAACGGCAGGACTGGCCCTTGACGTTCAGCAAATCCTTGATGGCCACCGGAATGCCCAGCATCGGCCCCGTCTCACCCGCGGCGCGGCGTTCGTCCGCCGCCGCCGCCTGTTTCAGGGCATCCTGCAGGTCGTGCTCCAAATACGCGCCCACGGTCCCGTCCACGGCCTCGATGCGATCGTGCAGGGCCTGGACGATGTCCCGGGAGGAACATTCCCCCGCGTCCAACAACCCCCGGAGTTCGCGCAAGCTTTTCGCGAATAAATCACTCATGACTTCATCCCCACGCCCAAAGCGAAACGTTCTTGAAGCCACCTCATGATTCCCCCATCATTTGCGGAACCCGGATCAAGCCCTGCACCGTGGCCGGCGCATTTTCAAGGACGTCCTCCCGCTCCAAACCCTCCGCGGGCACATCCTCGCGGAACACATTGGAAATCGGATGCGGATGCGAAAGTGGCGCCACGCCGGTCAAATCCAGGGCATCCAACTGATGCACGAACGCCAACACCTGGTCCAACTCGCCCTCCAGGCGTTCGATTTCCGCGTCCGTCAAATCGATGCGCGCCAAATTGGCCACGTACCGCACGTCGATATGGTCTGTGTCAGGATCACTCATGTCGTGTTCCGTACCGAGTCAAACGCGGGAGGTCAAGCCGCGGGTGTGATATTTGGAGTTGCGGGTTTATGAGTTGCGGGTTGCGGGTTGGGGGTTGCGGGTTGGGGGGTCAACACATCTTCTGATGGTGCCATCCCCCCGAAAGCGCGGAAGGCGGCGTGAGATCAAGCGTTCGGTCTCCCCCGAAGGCTTTTTCCCATGTTCAGGCTTCTCCACCACACTTTCGTCCCCCCCTTCGCCCCAGCCGATGCGTCGAACGGCAAGGTTATCGGCAAGGGACTGCCGATCTACGTAGCGCGAGTCCCTTCCAAAAGCCTTACCAACTCTTCATGTCCAGGGGTTCCCGCGCGGGGGCGCGGGTGTGAATGGAAAAAGCTTTCGGCTCCTGTCTCTTCAATCCGTCAGGCTTATGGGAGACCGGACGCTTCAGCTTGCGTCGGATTTCGAGTTTTCGGGGGGTCAACGCATCTTCTGATGGTGCCATCCCCCCGAAAGCGCGGAAGGCGGCGTGAGATCAAGCGTTCGGTCTCCCCCGAAGGCTTTTTCCCATGTTCAGGCTT
>PXAS01000126.1 GCA_003565815.1 PVC group bacterium | reverse complement strand
TGCAGCCTTCCGTGTTCAATACCATTGTTCTTTGGGTTTGGGACGACGGGGAGGCGGGATTGCGGGACGACCACGCCATCCGGCTGGAGGCCCGCGACAAAAACGGGCGCCCGCTGGAATGGTCGTTGCCTTACACGCCCGCCGACGAATGGCAGATGTTGCATTTGCGGAGCGAACAAGGCTTTCCCTGGCCGATTGAGTTCGTGTCCTTGCATTGGGAACTGCCCGAACACGTGACCCAACCCCGCACCCTGTATCTCGAATCATTCACCGTTTACCAGGAATCGTTGCCGCGAATTCCCGGAAACATCCAATTCATCCGCCCTCACGGCTATGCGCCCGCATTTGCGCCGCAGCGTCCCTCCAGCGTCATGCTCGATTTTCCGCCGGGACCCAACGCCTTCCGGCCCGCGCCCCCCGACGCCCGGCACGTGCTTTCCGTGGAGCGCACCGGCGTGGAGACCCATGCGTTCACCTATCGCGGCGCCGAGGGGGAATTGGTGTATGAAGTGACCGCCGAACCCGGCGCCCCCCGCATTCAAGTGCGTCAGGGCGAAACGCCCTGGCCGGACCTTTGGCGCGGGTTCACCGTGCAAACGTCCGCGAATGTGCCGCAACATCGTTTTTCCCGCTTGGAAGGGGAGACTTTGCAGATGCAATACGAGCAGGGGTTGCGGTTTTTGATTTCCCTGCACGGGCGCAGTTTGCAAATCGAAATCCATAGTCTGGGGGAAACCTTTCACACCCTGGACCTCGGCAACATCGGCGGAGGGGGCGAGGTGCGAAGCCAGCCGATTTATCCGCCGTTCATGCGTCTCACCCCGGAGCACCGCTGGCCGGTGGTGAAACTTCGGCGCGGCCAGGAAATGCTGTTCGCCAGCCTCGTGCCGGACTGGTGGTATTCCATGGCCGGCGCCTGGGAACCGGGAGAAATTTTTTCCGATCGAGAATCTTTTGGACGTCTGACCTATCCGTCGCGATGGAAGGGAACCCGCAACGTTTTCCGGGAACGTCTCCACCTCACCGTTTCGCCGCGTTTTCACGACGTCCTCCCGTCCCCCGCCGGGGTGGAAGCCCTGTTTCGGGACCAGGCCGGTGAATTGTCTTGGCGCGCGTCCGCCCCCCCCTCCGCGGTTTTGAATCTTTTCACCCTCCATCCCACTCATGAAAAATGGGGTGACAATCTGCTGGCGCGCGATCCCGGGGGCAACTGGCGGGAACTGGCGCGGGGGCACCATATCCTCAAGTCCGCCCGTTTCAGCGACATGTCCCTCGACTTGTTACAGCAACAGCTCGGCGGGCACCCCTCCGATGCCGATCACGTATTTCTCGGCCAAGGCGCCGACGTGCCGCCCTGGAAACTCACGGATTTCGACGCCCGCGTCCTCGGGGCCGGGACTTATGCCCAGACCTGGGCGGAAATGGGGGCGCTGTTGCAGCAAACCATTGCCGAATCCGGCAAACCCTTGATTGCGCCCGGCGGTAGCGAGTGGTTGTTCGCCGGGTTCGTAAGTGGATTTGTTCCGGAGTTTACGCTTGGATTCGGAGAACTGCATCCCTATCTGCCCCAGTTTGCCCATCGAAACATCCTGCCCTTCAGCGCCCTGCACGGACTCGGTGCCCTGGAGGGGTTTCGGCTTCCGGGGGAAGCCTTGCGGGAAGAGGTATTGATGCAGCGCCAGATTGCCGCCCAAATTGCGTATGGCGCCTGCGGGCGGTTCCCCGAGGTCGCAAGCCTCCGCCTGCGGCAACGGGCGGAACGCATCCTGCGTCCCTTTCATCGAATTTTCACGGAGGATCCCCTCGTGCGCCTCGTGTATTGGGATGGTCATCGGTTCATGGACGCGGGAGAAGCCATGGCCTCCGGAGCCTTTGTGCGCTCGCAAATTTACATGCGCCTGCAAAGCGGCGCCGAAATCTGGGTCAATGGCGATTTGCATGCCCACTGGCACCTGCGCGCCGCCAGCCACACCTTCGAACTGCCCCCCTCCGGTTTTGTCTTTCGGGGAGAGGACTTGCTCATGGCGCACGCCTTGACCTCCGAGGGAGATCCATTTTGGGTCAAAGACAAGCCGAGCGAGGTATTTTGGATCGACGCCCCCGAAGTCGCCCATGCGTTTGCGGGTGTGGAACTGAAAGGCGCCTTGTTTCTTCGCCGGGCCCCATCCGGTGGTCCCGCCCTCATCGAGGTGGAAAGCCCGCACGGGCGGATCCGAATTCCCAAACAAAGACTGGGGATTGCCGAAATGGCGCGCATCGAAGTCCGCAACCGGGCGAATCTTGAAATGGAGGACGTTCGAATTCGCTCCGAAGGAGACGACTGGGTGCTGGAGATCCCCGCCGCGTATCGAAAAATCGAGTTGTTTCCGGAGGCGGTGGAGGACGTCGAACGTTGAACGGAAGCGGGGCGGGCCATGGGCACGCGCGACGTGATTCGGTTCAATAAAAAACCCTGCAAGCGCAAGGCATGCAGGGTTTGAAATTGGTGGAGGGTATCGGGATCGAACCGACGACCTTCTGAATGCCATTCAGACGCTCTCCCAGCTGAGCTAACCCCCCAATTTGTGTAAAAAATGTGCAATCTCTCAATTGCTGGAGAACCATACTCTATTTTGACGGCGTTTGTCAATCCGTGAGACTGAAAAAATTTCAAGCGCGTTTCTCCGTCCTTTGACCTCCTGAAAAGAAACGTAGATCGGCAGTCCCTTGCCGATAAGCTGTGGTTCGCGCCAGGGATGTCAGGCGGACAGGAGTGTCCGCGCTCCGTTTTTTTTATTCGCGACAAGGGACTGTCGCGCTACAGCCGCCGTAGATCGGTCCTGCCGATCCGGGGGTTGCACGGGAAGTGATGGAATGGCTTTTCGAATGGGCGCTCGCTGCAACCGTCCCAATAGCGGAATCTCATATAATGCGAATGGATCAAAGCTGTAGACAGCTTCGACAAGGGTGAGTCCGTCCTTTCACCGATCCCGAGATTCGCCCCGGGCACCTTCAAATCCCTGAAACCCCTTGACAGAAGCAATCGCATCGATAAGGAAGGCACCGCTTTCGCACTCACCAACGGGCTTCGAACCCGTTCATTTTTTGTAACCTCAACAGGAACCCATGGATCATGGCTGACAATAAAAAGCAATATGTATATTTTTACGGCTTCGGGAAAGAACACACCGAAGGAGACACTTCTTACAAAGCGATTTTGGGCGGCAAAGGCGCCAACCTCGCCGAAATGGCCAACGCCGATTTGCCGGTGCCCCCCGGATTCACCGTGTCCACCGAGGCATGCGCGTACTACAGCTCCCACGACAGCAGCTATCCCAAGGGTTTGGAAGCCCAAATCAAGGAAAAGCTGACCAAGCTCGAAAAAATGATGGGCAAAAAATTGGGCGATCCCAATGATCCGCTCCTCGTTTCCGTTCGTTCCGGCGCCGCCGTTTCCATGCCGGGGATGATGGACACGGTCCTCAACCTCGGGCTCACGGACAAATCCGTGAAGGGGTTCATCAAGCAGACGGGCAACGAGCGTACCGCGTGGGATTGTTACCGCCGCTTCATCGACATGTTCGGCGACGTGGTCATGGGACCCACCTCCGGGCTGACCCACGAAGATTTCGAACACAAGTTGGAAGCCATCAAGAAAAAATATGGCGCCAAAGATGACACCGATCTGAGTGCCGAACAACTCAAGGAATTGGTGGACGAGTACAAAAAAGTGTACCGCACCAAAGTGAAAAAAGCCTTCCCGCAGGACCCTTGGGAACAATTGAACCTGTCCATTCAGGCGGTGTTCAACTCCTGGGACTCCGACCGCGCGGTCAAATACCGTCAGATCAACAAAATCAGTGGACTGCTGGGCACCGCCGTGAACGTCTGCACGATGGTCTTCGGCAACATGGGCAGTGACTCCGGCACCGGGGTGGCCTTCACCCGCGACGGTTCGACCGGCAAAGCCAAAGCCATGGGCGAATACCTGATCAACGCCCAGGGCGAAGACGTGGTGGCCGGTATCCGCACCCCGAAAAATCTCGACGAAATGCCCGACGAAAGCGTCGAACCCGAGATCTGGAAAAAAGCCCACAAGGATTTGCTCGCGATCATGCGCAAGCTGGAGCGTCACTACAAGTACCCGCAGGACGTGGAATTCACGGTGCAGCAGGGCAAATTGTGGATGTTGCAAACCCGCAACGCCAAGCGCACCGGACTGGCCGGTATTCGCTGGGCCGTGGAAATGGCCACCGGCAAAGACGTGGAGTCCGGTGAAAAGCAACCCAAGTTGCTCAGCCCCAAGAAAGCCTTGGCCACCATTTCCGGCAACGACTTGGAGCAGTTGCTCTTCCCGATTTTCGATCCGGAGGCCGAAGCCGAAAAAACCCCGATTATCACCGCCCTGCCCGCCGGTCCCGGCGCCGCCGTCGGAAAAATCGTATTCGACGCCAAGGCGGCCGAAGATGCGCTCAAGGCCAATGCCGACGAACGCCTGATTCTCGTCCGCCACGAAACCAGCCCCGAAGACGTGGGCGGCATGTGGGCGGCACGCGGCATTCTCACCTCCACCGGGGGGATGACCTCGCACGCGGCCGTGGTGGCCCGTGGTTGGGGCAAGTGCTGCATCTGCGGCGCTTCCTCCCTCAAAATCGATTATGCCAAGAAGGAAATCAGCGTCTCCGGCGTCACCTACAAGGAAGGCGACTGGCTTTCCCTGAACGGTTCCACCGGGATGGTGTATGCCGGCGAACTGCCCACCATGGCCTCCCCCGTGGTTGCGGCCGTCAACGATGGCAAGGCCAAGGCCAAGAAGCACCCCATCTTCCTGATGTACAAAACCGTCTCCGACTGGGCGGATGAATTCCGGACCATCAAAGTGCGCGCCAACGCCGACTCCCCCAAGGACGCCGAAGTGGCCCGCGCCTTTGGCGCCGAAGGCATCGGGCTTTGCCGCACCGAGCACATGTTCTTCGAAGGCGACCGCATCTGGAATATCCGCTCCTTTATTCTCGCGGACAATCAGAAGGACCGTGAAGGGGCGCTCAAGAAGTTGCTTCCCGACCAACGCAAGGACTTCGAAGGCCTGTTCAAAGCCATGAAGGGCCTCCCCGTCACCGTGCGTCTGCTCGATCCGCCGTTGCACGAATTCCTGCCCCACACCGAAGCCGATCAAAAGCGCATGGCCGAGTACTTGGACGTGCCCTTGGAATTGGTGAAATCCCGGGTGCAGGACCTGCACGAAGCCAACCCGATGCTGGGCCATCGCGGATGCCGCCTCTCGATCACCTATCCCGAACTCTGCGTCATGCAGACCCGGGCGATCATCGAGGCCGCATGCAACGTCCTCAAACGCAACAAGATCAAGACCGAGCCGGAAATCATGATCCCCTTGGTGGGCGTGAAAGCCGAAATCGACTTCCTCGACAAAGTGGTTCGCAAGACCGCCGAAGAAGTGTTGAAGAAGCGCGATGTCAAGATCCCCTACAAGGTCGGCACCATGATCGAAATTCCGCGGGCCGCCCTCACGGCGGACGAAATCGCGGAAACCGCCGAGTTCTTCAGCTTTGGCACCAACGACCTCACCCAGTTGACCTTTGGCTACAGCCGCGACGACGTGGGAAGCTTCCTGCCGGATTATCTCAATGAGAAAATCATCGACGTGGATCCCTTCCAGTCGCTCGACCAAACCGGCGTCGGCCAATTGGTGAAAATGGGCGTGGAAAAAGGTCGTTCCACCCGTCCCGAACTGAAATGCGGCATTTGCGGCGAACACGGCGGCGATCCCGCCTCCGTCAAGTTCTGCGTGAAAGTCGGGCTTGATTACGTCAGTTGCTCCCCCTACCGCGTGCCCATCGCCCGCATCGCCGCCGCCCAAGCCGCGATCTAAGGACGCGACCCAAAACTTTCGCATCGCGAAATTCGAAAGCCCCCGCAGAAATGCGGGGGCTTTTTGGGTTTTGCTTGCGATTTGAGCAGATTCGGTGTAGAAAAAGGACATATGAAAAACTTTCTTTTGATCGCTTTGGTGAATTTTCTCCTCTTGGGCCTTTCCTGGATTCTGGGATGGTATTTGAATGCGTTGTGGTATTTGTTGGCCGTGTTGCTGGGCGTGAATTTGATTCAAAGCGCTTTCACCGGACGGTGTCCGATTACCGGGATCGTCAAAAGCTCCAACGGTTCGAAAGCAAATGGGACTTGAACAATCGGATTTCCCCGTCCTTGAATCCTTCAGGATTGCGCCTGGGGCGGGAAACGTAAATTTTCGGTAAGGAATGGATGAAGTTTGACGTTATATGCGCGTAACCTTTGAAACCTCGGTGCGCTTGCCACTGTGAACTCTTTGAAACAGGAAATGACCATGACCCCACAATCCATGACCATCACCCGCGATGTGCAACTCGATCTGGACGAACGCCAAGTGGCGATTCGCGAGGTGGGCATTTCCGACGTGAAATATCCATTGACCGTCTCCGGAATCGAACTCGACGATACCGCCGCGCAAACCGTGAACGCCACCCTTTCCTTGGCGGTCAGCCTGAAAAAAGAACTCAAGGGCATTCACATGAGCCGCCTGGTTGAGGATTTGCTCGACACGGAAGCCAAGATTGATTTCCAGTCCCTGGTGAAATTGTTGGGCCGATTGCGGGAACATCAGGAAGCCGAAACCGCCGCGTTAACCATGACCTTCGACTACTATTTGGATCGTCAGGCCCCCGTCAGCGGGAAAATCGCCAAGCAAGCATACCGTTGCCGCTTTGAAGGCCGCCTCGCGGGAGACCGATTGCATTTCATTCAGTGCGTGACGGTGCCCGTGACCACCCTCTGTCCCTGCAGCAAGGAAATCAGCGCCTACGGCGCCCACAACCAACGGGGATACGTCGAGGTGACCCTGGAACATGATTTCGACGATCAGAACGCCTCGGAAGTGAAAATTTGCCTGGAGGAAGTCATCGAACAGGTGGAAGCCTGCGCCTCCGCCCCCCTCTATCCCATTCTCAAGCGCGTGGACGAGCGATTCGTCACCATGCAGGCCTATGACGAGCCCCGTTTCGTGGAGGACATGGTCCGCAGCGTGGCCGTGAAAATGCGCGAGGACTCGCGCATGGACCGATGGACGGTGAAAGTGACCAATCACGAGTCCATCCACCAGCACAACGCTTACGCGGTCGTGCGCGGCGGGGAATAAAATGATCCAGTCATATCCGCCGTAGCGCGACAGTCCCTGTCGCGAACGATGATGTTATCGGCAAGGGACTGCCGATCTACTTTTGTTCCTGATCGTGGGTATCGATGTCCACGGGGCTGTGAAGGTGCTCCTCCGCGTTGGGGGTCTTCACGACTTTCTGAATGCACCAGAGCAGTAGCCCGGTCATGCCGGTTACGGCGGAAATAAAAACAATCCATCCTGCCACTGTCATGATGTCGTCTCCTGTTCGGGTTCCTGCCAGCGCCGATTTGCTCTGGCGATGACAAATGCGAAAAAGGCGATGACCATGAAGATAAAGCCGACGGAAATCAAGGCGACCGGGGGTTCGCCGGGCGCCACGTTGGTCATCCGATGAATTTCTTTGGGAAGCTCATCCCGGCACCAAAAAAAGAAAATGATCAGCAAGAACGTGGGGGACACGTAACGGATGACATGCATGATCCCTTTGGGTACGCGGACCTCCGCGCCCGCGCTTAGAGCCTCATATCCTTTGTCTTTGCCGATCCACCAACCGAAAATCAGTGTTTGAACGGTTGCGAAAATAAAAATAAAGAAATTGGCCATCCAGAAATCGATTGTGTCGAGCGCATTGGTCCCTTTGCTGAAAAAGGCGACAAAAAAAGCGCCGGTGAAGGTGACGAATCCCAGAATGGCCACCGAAGGTTTGCGGGTGATCCCGAGCCCTTCTTCCAAAAGGGCGATGGCGGGCTGCAGCATGGAGAGCGAGCTGGTGACGGCGGCAAGGAAAAGCAGAAAGAAAAAGAGAAATCCGAAGAAACCGCCTGCGGGCATCTGATTGAACACGTTGGGCAGGGTCATGAAACCCAGGCTGAACGTTCCGGTGTTGCCCGGATCGGACAAAAAGACCGGACCCAGGAAAATAAAGGCCGCCGGTATGGCAATCATGCCGCCCAGTACCACTTCACAAAATCCGTTTCCCGCAACCGAAGTCAGCGAGGAGAGGGCCACGTCATCGTCTTTTTTCAGATAGCTGGAATAGGTGAGGATGAGTCCAAACCCCACGGAAAGACTGAAAAAAATCTGTCCGGTGGCGGCCACCCAGACTTTCGGGCTGGAGAGGGTTTGAAAGATGCTTCCGCCTTCTTCCTGTACCGGATTCCACATAAAGCCCAGACCATTGATCAAATTTTGATCGGGGGTATCCGGGTTTGGCGGCAGGGTCAGGACACGGCCAAGCACCAGAAAGGCGCAAATGACCAGCAACGGCATGGCATACAGGCAGAATTTTTCAATTCCTCTGCTCAGTCCCCGATAGATCAATGCGAAATTCAGAAGAAAACAGAATCCGACAAAGAGAAGCAACTCCGAGCCTTCGGGCGTAAAAAGATGTCCATTCTCAAAGTACCCCAAGGTATTGAGCGCAAAAGCGGTCACCTCGCCGGTATCATTCCCGAGTGCGGGAATGCGGCCACTGAGGTAGTGCCAGGCGTAGTACAGACAAAGCCCCTCCAGAAGCACATAATAGGTGTAAATCAACACGGGCATCACCGTGCCCAGCATGCCCACATATGATCCGCTTTTGCGACGGAGCAGAACGCGGAAAATCCCGGGGGCCGAGTTTTTTCCGAGTTGGCCGCCGTAACGCCCAAGGGCCCATTCCGACCAGGCCAGCGGGATGCCGACGATGAGAAACGCAATCAGATAAGGCACCATGAACAGCCCCCCGCCGTTCTGAACCGCTTGACCGGGAAAGCGCAGGAAATTCCCCAGGCCCACGGCGCTGCCGGTGACCGCGAGGATGACGCCGAAGCGGGTGTTCCAAGAGTCTTTGTGTGGAGATGATGACATGACGGTGGGTTCCTCCTTGTGGGGTTGCACTGTACGCTCTCTGAAACAATGCCCCCCGATTGTCAAGAACCCGTCAGGGTTTTTGACGGATTGTGCTTGCCATTTTCCGCTTGGCACGGCATATAGACAGACCCTGTTCACCAGATGGACCCTTTTTTAACTTTTTCACACAGGATGATTCTCATGGGCATCGGCCGTAAATTTACCAAAACCGTCTTGACCCGTCCCTCCAAGGGCGGCTCCGCAAAAAAACAACGTCAGCGTCAGCACCGCGAACGCTTGGTCGCCTTGGGGATGGACGAAGCGAAAGTCGCGAAAATGGACCCCAAAAAAGTCCGCGACTACCTGAAGTACCCCAAAAAAACCGAAGCCATGCTTTCCAAGTAAAGCAGGCCGGACCCGGTACGAAGCACCCCGCCCACACGGGCGCATCTCATCATTGGTGTTTTTTTGCCGTAGCTGCAACTGTCCCCAGTTGCAGAACCTATCGTAGATCTGGATATCGAAGCTGGGGACAGCTTCGACGACGACGATTCGACAGTTTCACTAATTATGAGATGCGCCCCGCCCACACGGCGGGGTTTTTTATGACTTGCAGGATTTGGCTGTGATCGTAAGGTGGGGAAATGTCAGAATCACAAGACCATCAAGATAAACCCGGTAAACGGGATTCCGAAAACGATCCGCCTGAAAATCCATTCGAGCAGTTGCAAAAGCAATTGCAGGAGATGTTCAAACAAGCCAATGTCACGGTGATGCCGGGGCAGGCGGAGTTTTTCACCGAAAGCGGGGGACGGGGCGGGAAGGGCAAGCCGCCGGAAGAAGAGGAGGAGGACGAGCGCGCCCACGTGTTGGAGGCCATTCGCCGCTTTCACCTCAAACCCCGGGACGTGAAGGATTATCTGGACCGCTTTGTCATCCGCCAAGACGAAGCCAAGCGGGCCATGGCCGTGGCGGTGTGCGATCATTACAACCATGTCCGCCGCTGCCTGGAGCAACCGGAGGCAAACGCCACCGCCTATGCCAAGCAAAACGTGATTTTGCTGGGCCCCACCGGGGTGGGGAAAACCTATCTGATGCGCACGCTTTCGCGGTTGATCGGGGGGCCCTTCGTGAAAGCCGACGCCACCAAGTTTTCCGAGACCGGGTATGTGGGCTATGATGTGGACGATATGGTCCGCGATCTCGTCAAGGCCGCCGACAATGACATCGAATTGGCGCAGTACGGGATCGTGTACATTGACGAGATCGACAAAATCGCGGCTTCCGGCAATTCAGGGGGCAAGGACGTGTCCGGTCGCGGCGTGCAGATCAACCTGCTGAAGCTCATGGAGGAAACCGAGGTCAATCTGGTCAGCCAAACCGACATCATGGGGCAGATGCAGGCGATGATGGAAATGCAGCGCAGCGGCAAGGCCGGAAAACGCACCATCAGCACCAAGCACATCCTCTTTATCGTCAGCGGCGCCTTCACCACCTTGCCGGAATTGATCAAAAAGCGGCTGAATACCCACACCATCGGATTCGCCTCCAGCGGAGAAACCGCGGACAAGCCCGAGGCGGAGTTGCTCAAATACGTGCAGACCCAGGATTTCGTCAAATACGGTTTCGAACCCGAATTCATCGGACGCCTCCCCGTGCGCGTGGGGTTTGACGCACTGGAGGAGGAGGATCTGGTGCAAATCCTGGAGCAGGCCGAGGAAAACATTCTCTGCAAGTATATCGAGGATTTCGAGGGCTATGGCATCGATGCGGAATTCAAGCCGGAAGCCTTGCGGGAAATCGCCCGCCGTGCCGCCGACGAGAAAACCGGCGCCCGGGGGTTGATGACGGTTTTGGAGCGCGCCCTGCGCGAGTATAAATACGAACTTCCCTCCACGGTGGTCAAGCAACTGGAGGTTTCCGACGAAATGATTCGGGAACCCGACGAGGAACTGAAAAAGCTGTTGGAGCAAAACCGCCATGCCCAGCGGGGGGTGCATCTTGAAGAGGTGGAAGCATTTGCCAAGCGTTTCAGCGAGCAACACGGGATCAACCTTTCGTTCGAGCCGGAAGCCGCGAATGCGGTCGCGGAGTTGGCGGAAGGCGAAACCCGAACCGTACACACCGTCTGCGAGCGCTTGTTCAAGGATTATCCCTATGGGTTGAAGCTCATCGCCAAGCATTCGGGGGTGGATCATTTTGCCATCGACGCGGCCATGGTGGCGGATCCCGATGGGGTGCTCTCCCAACGGGTGGTGGAGAGTTACCGCGCGGCGGAGGAGAAAAAAACGTCCAAGGCCGGGGAAGGGACTGCGGCGCCGTCTGATGATCCGTCTGATGATCCTTCTGGTGCCGCCCCCGTGCCGGAGAAACCGGAGGATGGCGAAACTCCATGAATCCCGCCTTTTCCGGTTCCGCGGTTGCGCTGTGGCAGAACGAAATCTGCCTGCTCAACCGTTTGCACGTCGCCCGCGGCTTTCTGGAAAGGGGCGTCGGGTTGATGTTCCGGAAGTCGGTGCCGGAAAAATATGGGGACGGATTGCTTTTTCTGCATTGCCGCAGCCTGCATACGTTCAACATGCGGTTCCCGCTCGACATGGTGTTTCTGGACGGAGAGGGCGAAATTTTGAACATTCGGCGGGGGGTGCGGCCTTGGAAAGTCGTTGCGGGTCCGAAATCCGCCGCGCATGTCTTTGAAGTGCCCGCCGGCGTTTTGTCCGATTTGTCCCCGGAAATCCCCCTGCAATGGAGAAAACCCGAATGAACACGGCAGCCCTTTCTGCGTCCGCCTCCCCCAAGCGGCGAATGCCCGGTGCCGCGCCCGGGCAACTCATTGCGCCCGAGGGTTCCCCGCCTCCGGTGATGGATGTCGTGGTCTCCGGGAACGGCACGCATCTTTTCCATGAAAACGTGGATCTGGCCAAGGTGGCCGATCTGCGGGCGTCATTGGGGCCCGATCAATGGATGTGGGTCGATGTCAACGGTTTGGGGGATGTTGAATTCATTGCCGGCCTGGGCGATTTGTTCGGGTTTCACCGCTTGAGTTTGGAAGATGCGCTGAATTTTCACCAGCGTCCGAAAGTGGATGTGTATGACGAGGTGTATTACCTGGTCTTGCAGGTGCCGTTTCATGTGGAGGATGACTTGGAATTCGAGCAGATCTCGATTTTCGTGGGGGAAGGGTATCTGGTCAGCCTGCAGGCGTATGAGACCAAGCGGTTGACCGCGATACGTGAACGCATCGTTCACGGAAGTGGTCGCCTCGCGAAAGGCGGAACGGATTATTTGACTTATGTGGCCCTGGATATTCTCGTCGACCAGGTGTTTCCGGTTTTGGCATGGATTGACGAGACCATGGATGTGTTGGAGAGCCGTTTGTTGGAGGGACCGTCCAAGGATCAGATCGCGGACATTCATTTTTTAAAAAGCCAAGTCACCCGCCTGCGTCGCATGCTCTGGGATCAGGGCTTGTTGTTGCAATCCTTTCCAGGGATGGAAGAGGACTGGGTACGGGAGGAGACCCGTCCATATCTTCGGGATGTGCGCGATCATGCCGGGCGGGCGCTGGGTTTGGCGGAGCAACAGCGGGAAGCCTGTGCCGGGTTGTTCGAGTTGCATCATTCCGTGGTGGGCGCCCAGCTCAACGAAATCATCAAAATCCTGACCATCATTTCCACCATCTTCATTCCGCTCACGTTCATCGTGGGCGTCTACGGAATGAACTTCGATCCTGAAAAAAGCGCATGGAACATGCCGGAACTCGGTTGGAAATACGGATATCTTTTCTCGTGGGCCTTGATGATTTCCTGTGCCTGGGGTATGATGGCTTTGTTTCGCCGACGCGGATGGATCGGAACGAAAAAACAATGAAAATATGATGAAATTTGATCACGTGATACCAAAAAAATTCTGGGAGCCCTTTTCTTTGAAGCACAAAGAATTCCGAGGGGTGGGCATGGGGCCTTTGCAGATTTGGCTGCACCGGGACGGGGATGATTGGGAATCCATGGTGCATCGCGATGTCGCCACCGCCGCGGAGGGACTGCGAATGAACTTGCCGGGGGAGGCGCCCGTGGGCGGGCAGTGGCGCCGGCTGGGCTCTGTTTCGGAAACCCCGAAATTGCGTTTCCGTCCCATGATGCCGAACCGTCCGGTGGTGGTCCGCCCGGAAATGCCCTACACGATTTTGCCCGGGGAGCGCATCCAATTTTTCGTGGGCCTGCCCATTTGGTTGGCGGTGGAAACCGAATCGGAAATCCGTTTGTTGGAAGAGGCGGTGATCCATTTGTCCAATACCTGGTTTGGCGCCCCCATGGAGGGAGAGTTGGCCTACGCCATGCGGACCTGGGCGCGACGGGAGGCGGAAGACCTGGATTTCGAGCCCTGGCGGGTGGTGTGTCCGGTTCGCCTCAAAAACATGACCAAGGATAAGCTTTCCTTTGAGCGCATCTGCATTCGCGCCCGGTTTTTGGACATTTATCAGGACGGCAAAAAAGGGCTCTGGTCCAACGAATCCGGGGTTTCCGTGCGCGGAGGCAACAACTGGAGCCGCATCAGCTATGCGCGGGGCGCGCCGAAGGAACTGAAAAATCCAGAGCTGCTGGTGAAAAGCACCGAAGAGGTCAAGGGCGGGTTTTCCCTGCGTGCCCTGACGGGCGCCGGAGGGATCTTCCAATGAATCGCATGGCATACATCAACTTCAACTGGTCGGATATCGGCGAATGGTTCACCCACGACTGGGTGGTTGGCAGTCTGATCTTTTTCATCGGCTGGCCGGTGATCCGCATGATCTCCGGCATCGTGCGCAAATCATTGAACAAACACGCCAGTCCCCAGGCGAGCATGTTGGGGTATCGGCTGGTGCTCTACGTGGGCACCATCCTTTTGGTGCTCACGGCCTTGGATCAATTCGGGGTGCCGCTCTCCACCATTCTCGGCGCCGCCGGGATCGCCGGGGTGGCCATTGGCTTCGCGGCCCAGACCAGCCTGTCCAACCTCATCAGCGGTATTTTTCTGATTTGGGAAAAGCCCTTTGCGGTGGAGGATGTCATCAAAACCGGAGACACCGTCGGCCTCGTGGTGGCCATTGATCTGCTTTCCACCAAAATCCGCACCTTCGACAACACCCTGGTTCGAATTCCCAACGAGCTTTTGATCAAAACCCAATTCACCAACATTACCAAGTTCTCCATACGCCGCTTCGACATCAACCTCGGGGTCGCGTACAAGGAAGACATCGGCAAGGTCATGAAAGTCCTGCGCGAAGTGGCGGACGCCAACCCCAATTGTCTCGATGAACCCGAACCCCTGATCGTGTTCAAGGGCTTTGGCGACAGCGCCCTGGAATTTCTCTTCGGGGTTTGGTTTGCCAAGGCCGATTTCCTCCTGCTCCGCAATACCATCCAACGTGAAATCAAGGAGCGTTTTGACCGGGAAGGCATTGAGATTCCCTTCCCGCACCGGACCTTGTATGCCGGAGAAGTGTCCAAGCCTTTCCCGGTGCGGGTGGTGCCCGATTCCCCGCCTCCCGTGTCGGAGGACGGCCCGAATTTGTGAGCGGGGCTCCCCATGTCGGTGGAAACGATCACTTTGTTGGCTGCGGACGCGATTTTATTCGTGCACGTGCTCTTTGTCTTGTTCGTGGTGCTGGGGTTGTTGCTGATTCTCGCGGGCGGGATGCGGGGATGGACGTGGGTGCGCAACCGACGCTTCCGCCTCCTGCATTTCACGGCCATCGGATACGTGGTGGTTCAGGCGTGGTTGGGCATGATTTGTCCGCTGACGATTTTGGAAATGACCCTCCGGGATAGGGCGGGTGACGCCACCTACACGGGCGGATTCATCGCCCATTGGTTGGAGCGCATGTTGTACTTCCAAGCGCCGAACTGGGTGTTTGCCCTTGCCTACACCTGTTTCGCCGCCCTGGTCGCCGCAAGTTGGGTCTGGGTCAGACCACGGGGGAAACGAGAAGGTTAGAAGTATTGTGTGTCATTCCGCTTGGATTTCCCTTCGTTTGCGGCATATTTTTTTAGGCCCTTCACCGAAGGGCCAGAACAACATTTTGTTTCTTACGAACTTGTTGTTCTTGCCCCATACCGTATGGACCATGTTGCTTGGCTCCGGCAAGCCATTTTTTCCAAGCGAAGTCTTGGAAAAAACGTAGAGTCTTCCGAAGGAAGATGAT
>PXAS01000133.1 GCA_003565815.1 PVC group bacterium | reverse complement strand
CGGAATCCACGGTGATGACGTCGTCGCCGGAAACGTTGTTCAGCGCGATCACTTGCGTGGCCAGGTTCGGAGCAAAGGCGTGGGTTTGGGCGTTCACGTGAATTTGCGCGTTGTCGCCGAGGAGCACGTTGTTGCCGGAATCACCGCTGAGGAGATCGTTGCCCGCGCCGCCCACAAGAATGTTGTGCCCGCCGCCGGAGGAGATTTCGTCGTCCCCGCCCGTGGTGGAATCCACATACAGGATGCCGCCGCTGATGCGGCCATAGTCGCCAACGAGAATGTCGTTGCCGGGTCCGCCGATGATTTCGTCATCTCCGGCGCCGCCGAAAACGATGTTGTTGCCGCCCAACGACACGTCAATGAAGTTGTTCCCGCCCGGGGCGTTCATGGTGGCCACGGTACCGACTTGACCCATGTCCCCGTAGATGACGTCGTCGCCGGTGCCGCCGTAAATTTCATCGCTGCCGCCACCGCCCATGATCCAGTTGTTTCCGGCGGTGCCGTGAATCTCTTCATCGTCCACCCCGCCGTAAATGGTGTCATTGCCGGTGCCGCCGCGGATCACGTTGTAGCCGGCGGTTCCGTGAATGATGTTGTTCCCGGCGGTGCCCCAAATTTTGTCGTCTCCAGTGCCGCCGTGGATGATGTCATTGCCGGTGCCGCCGCGGATTTCGTTGTTGCCGGCGGTGCCGAATATCAGGTTGTTTCCGCCGGTGCCCCAAATCTTGTCGTTGCCCTCGCCGCCGTAAATCACGTCATTGCCCAGACCGCCGCGAATGGTATTGTTGCCCGCTTCGGCGTGAATCTCGTTGGTGCCGGTGCTGGTCACGGCGTTGACCTCGTCGTCCCCTTCGCCGAGGAAAATCACGTTGGTGCCGCCAAAGACCCGGATGAAGTCGTCGCCGTCGGCCACGTACACCTCGTTGTTCCCGCCGTGCAGGGTGACGGTGGCCCGGCCTTCGCCGCCGTACACCACGCGGTTTTCGCCGTCGGTAAAGGACGCTTCCACGGAGGCTTTCACTTCCTCGTCCACAAACAGGAAGTCGTTCCCATCGCCCATGTCGGCGACCACGGTGTTGATGCCCGTGAAGGACTGTTCATAGCCCCATGCCCGAACGATGGTCTTGTTGCCGTCCTGGTAAATGCCGTATTCCTCGTTGACGATGTTCTTGAACTCCCCGCCGCGGAGATGGGCGCGGTTGCCGACATTGAGAAGCAGTCGGTCTCCTTGCTTGGTGGCCAACACCGGCGGCGGACCCCAACTCCAGGAAATGCTGCCGCGCATGGTCAGCGGCCCCACCTTGATGCTCAACCGGCCTTCGGCGCGCACGGCCGTGATGGTGATGCCGGCGCGAATTTCCGCGAGGTTCACCCGGAAACGGATGAATCCGATCTTGATGGAAATGCGCACCCCGCCCCAGATTTCCGCGGAGAAACCATTGTGGGAGAAGTTGACGCTGATCCCGCCGTACAACTGGAACGGTCCCATGGGAATGGTGAACGTGGCGGTGCCGGTGACGCTGAAGGTTCCGTCGGAACGGAAGAAGCCCTGCACGCCCACGTCAATGATATTGAAGATGTTGAGGGACAATTCGTTGATCCGGAACTCGAAAATGCCGTTTTGCACGCTCAGGGTCAAATCCCCCGTGCCCTTGAAGAGCAACAGCGCCACTTCGGCGCGCACCCGCACGAAGAAACTGTTGGCGGCAATGTTTTCCCCAACCAGCGTCTGGACTTGGTTGCTGGTGTTAATGGTCAGGGTGAAGGTTCCGTCCACGGTCAGCGGACCCAGGCCCATGCTGGCGCTGATGTCGATCAACAGGACAAAGTGGCCGGAGGAGGTGATGATGGCGCCGCCCGCGACCCGCAGGCGCCCGAAGGGTCCGAAGCCCGCGGAGGCTTCGATCTCAAGTTGCAAGCCCGTTCCGTCCACGCGCAATTCCACGCGACCGTCAATGTTGATGAACCCGGCAATGGTAATTTGACCCGCCACCAAGAGGTAGAAGGAGTTTGCCGCCAAATTCTCGTCGGTGAACCCGAGCACCACGCCGGAATCCGGATCGATCTCCATGACTTGCACGCTTTGCAGGGTATCCGTGGTGTTGATCTGAATGGTGACATTGCCGCCAATGCTGAATCCGGGTCCGTCGATCAACGGGGCGTTGCCGCTGCCAATTTGCAGACTGCCATACAAACCTTCGTCCACAATCGCCAGGGTCCCCACGGCCGCCAGGGGATTCACCAAGGGCATGATCAGAATCGCGGCCACGTCCATGCGCAACTCGTCGGACGTGAGCAACAAGCCCAGTTGCCCTTCCAAACGCAGGGCGCCGTCAAAGAGATCCAGCACCCCTTCGATCGCCAACTGGAAGAGGGTATTGCCCGCCACGGAGATATTGCCGCGCACATAGGTCTCGCTTCCGGTGTTGATTTGCAACAGGGCGCTGCCGGAAATGTCGATCGGCCCAATTTCCAGGGCAACGGATACTTGAATGCCCATGGCAAACACCACCCCGTTGGGCGTGTTGAGAATCGCGAAGGCCCCTTCCACGTCCAGCTCCGCAAAACCGATGTCCAAACGGGCCATCATGTAAGCGTCAAACCCGCCGGGACCAATGATCAGCTCGAACTGTCCTTCGAACTCAATCGTATCGAGCACGGTCAACTTGCCTTCGATCATGACGCGAATCGTCCAGGCGTCCAAGGTGGTGGTGATCATGCCGATGGACGACGCGTCTTCGTCAAATGCCAGGGATTGGATGCTTTGCTCGGTGGAGGTCAGGTTGACCTCCAGGACGAATTTGCCGGAGAAGTCCAAGATACCGGGAGCCCCGAAACCAGCGGTGATGAAGAGGTTCACGGCCCCCACCACGCCCTGCTGGTTCACCCTGAGGATACCCAGGGCCCGCATTTCGCCGAGGAAGAAATCGGCGCTGGCATCGATCAGGATCTCCAGTTCCGTTTCACTGATCTTGAGATAGAAGCGTCCCTCGAGGGTCAATAGATCCGGCCCGCCGGGGATGCCGAGCTTGGCCAGACCCTGGACATCGATGATGAAGTACATCTGGTCGTCGTCAAAGGTGCCGTCCAGATTGCGGGGGCCGCCGGGAATCGTAATCTCGTCTTCGCCCACCACGTCCCGAATAAACGAGGGCACTTCCACCACCACTTCCTCGCGGAAGGTGTTGAAATAGGATTCGATGGAACCGGTGATGAAGATGCCGGGCAGGTCCAGCTTCGCCTGCAGAACCAACATACCCGCGAATCCCGGAAGCGGAACTCCCTCGATATCGGTCGGACGGACCACGAACAGGGCCCGGCCCCGGGCGGTGAGAAGCTCATTGCCTTCCGGCCCGATAAAGATGCGACCATCCACCAGGAATTCGAAACTTTGGGTGTTCACCAACAGGGAGAAAGCGCCGGACGCGTAGAACAGGGTGGTGTCGCCAAACTCGAACTCGGCCCGTACATACCCTGCGATGAGCAGGGACTTGGGCATCAAATTGAATTCCTGGGTCTCACCGCGAATCACCAGGCGGATGTCTTCGGGCGCCTCTGGATTTTCAATGTCGGTGAAGTCCATCATTTGCACGAAAAACTGCTGGGCATTGTCGAGATCATCGATCCGCCAAAGGCTGCCCTGTACCGTGGTCCACACATTCACGGTTTCGCCCAGCGTGATGCCCGCGTCCTGCAACAAGGACAGGATTTGGGCGGGAATCTCCCCGTTGCCCAGGGCGTCGGCCACGGAACCGCTGTAGGACATCTCCGCCATTCCGCCGCCTGCCAATTGGAGAATGTCCCCGGGAATGCCTTCCAGCGTCAGGGTCTCGATTTTTTCCGTGCGGGTGGTGTTGATCTGGATGGTGCCGGCCATCTTGAAATCGATGCCGATGTTTTGCAAGAAGTCGAAGTTGCTTTCGAGCTTCATGACCCCCCAGATCTGCGGCAGATTCAAATCATGCGTGAAGGAGTTGGAAGGCACGGGCAGACCCAGGTCCGACAACAACTCGCCCAATGTCACCGAATCGGATCCGCCGAGGGAGGCGTTCACATACAAGACGCCCGCGACCGAGCCCAGGTTGCCCAGGGCAATCAGTTTGACGGTTCCTCCGAATTCGAGTTTGAAGCGCACCCCGGTGCCGGCGCCCTCGGGATCGTCGATTTCGGTGGCTTCAAAGGTCACGAATCCGCGCACGTCGATAATGGGCTCGTTCGTGAACCCGCCCGCGTCGAGCAAATACCCGCCGGAAAGTTCAATGAAGAAGGTGGGCGCGGGTTTGCGAACGAAGAAACTGGCTTCGAAAGCGGCGGATTCGTTTCCGTTGATATCGGTCCAGGCTCCTTCATGCATGCCCAGGGTCACCGTCAGGGTGTCGGCGGTGGAACCAATGTCGATGTTGCCCTCGAAACGGAAACGGAAACGGTTGCCCTCCACGTGTTCCACCGCCGTGATCGTCAGCCCGCTCACCAAATCGCCGTTCAGGCGCAATTCCACCCAAAGGTCGGAAGCCTGCACGGAATCGGGGTCCACGGCCCCGGCGCCGTTGTTGCCGATCCCGTTGAGTTCCAACTCGAAGAAGCGTCCGGCGCCTTCGGCAAACAAGTCGCTGTCGGAATCGTTGAGATCAAAATCGTAGAAATTACCGTTTTCCGCCACGTTCACCAGGGAGGCCTGAGGACGGGCGAGGGTAAAGCTGACACTGGTTTGGCGGTTGGTCACGCCGGCGGCATCCAAGAAGCTGCCCTCCAGGAAGGTCACGGTAACTTCGCCGGGCACCAAATCCCCGCTGAAACTGTAGCGGAAGACGTTGCTGCCCGCCAAGGCGCCGGGTTGCGTCGGGGTGCCGTTCACAATCAGCGAACTGCCATCGGCCAGGACAATGGAAATCTCGGGGTCGGCGTCCAGAATGGAATCGACGTCCATGGCCGTGCCGGTGGAGGCCGAGAAGGCGATGTCGATGTAACCGGCCTCCCCGAATTCCGTCAGCCCCACGTTGGAACCGGGAACAATGTCCTCAAGTCTTGCGGTACTGCCGTCCACCATGAACAACAGGTTCTGCTCGGTATTGCCGACACCTTGGGAATCGGAAAAAGTGTTTTCGGCGATGGTGACCAGGACCTCTCCGGGAACGAAATCCCCGTCCACGAAATAGCGGAAGGTGCCGTTGGCGCGTTTTTCAAATTCTCCGCTGAGGGCCGCGGCGGCGGCGCCGGCGCCGCCCAAAGTGATGGTGGGCGCGGTTTCAAAGAGAATTTGGGCGCCGCTGGTGCCGGAGGGCAGGAACGCGATGTCAAAGTAGCCGCGTTCGTTCAGATCGGACACCCGGATGGAGGCCCCGCTCGCGGGGTTGGCCAGATTGGCGCGGGCACCGCGGATCACCACGGTTTCCACGGAGGCGGACGCGGCTTCCGTGGCCCCGCCGTCCTGCACGATTTGCGACCAACTGCCTTCGGAGAAGCTCACGGTCAATTCGCCCGGCTCCCAAGCAAAACCACTGTCGGTGATGAGATAGCGGAACCGGTTGACGCCGCGGTTTCTCAGTTTGACCAGCAATTCATCCTGGGTGTCGGCGGTCACCACGAATTCCTGCATCATGCCGTCTTCATCCATGAACATTTCGATGGGCAATGGCGAGCCGTTCAGAGAAATGTTTACCACGCTGCCGTCAATGGTGCGCAGTTCGGCTTCGAATTCATTGCCGGAATCGAGGATGGACCCGTAATCGATCAAGCGTCCGGACCCGGCGGTGTAGAACACATCTATATACAGACTGCCATCATGGGTGTTGGCGTTCAGGTTGCCCACATCATTCAAATCACCGGGCTTGGGCAAAAGAAGGGCCGCGATCGGGTCCGTGAAGAGATCGATGTCGTTGTCCTCAAACACGGGCAACGGCACCGCGTTCCCGGCCTCATCGCGGAAGCCCATGGCCAAGCGTCCGTGTACCGTGAAGAGCGTGAGCTGATCGGGAAGATCCGCGAGGAAGAGAACCGCGGCCGACCCTTCGGCAATGCGGGAAATGTCCGCGTACATGGTGGCGGAGGCGCTGATGTTTCCACCCAGGAAATTGAGCTTGCCGCGCACCAGGAATTTGCCGTCGGTGCTGATGATCAATTGCACCTCGCCATTGAAAACGAATTGCGAGGCGTACATGGTGTATACGATGGCGGAGCCCTTGATCAACATGGGCTGGGTAAAGGCCGCCAGGAAGCCCCCCAGATTGGGGTTGGCCTGCACCGCGACCCACTGATTCAAGACCTGCTGCCGCACCGAATCCAGCCAGGAGCCCGCGTCGCCGCCGCCCACATCAATATCAAATTCGGGACTGCGCAGTTCAAAGGGATCGTCGATGCTGGGCAGGCTCTTGAAGAATTCCACCTCGCCCACGAAATCGTTGATGGCCAACCCGGTGTTGGGCTCCAGCAGAATGCCGCCGGGAATGTTGATCCCGATGCCCACGCCCAGCGGACCAAGTTCGCTCAGGGCGAACCGAATGCTGAAGCCGGCCATGCCGGCCAGGGAGAAGCCGCCCTGCACGCCGAAGAAGAGAATGCGGTCCACCACTTCGGTGGTGTCATCTCCCGCTTCAATGATAAAGGCGTTGCCGGCGCCATCCTCGCCGATGCGCAGAATGCCGCCAAGCAGTCCGGCGCTGATCTGTCCTCCGAAAAGATTCCCGTCAATGCTCACGGAGATGGCATCGATGCCAATGATCGGGAATTTTCCTTCGAAAAGCAGTTTCGGATCAATGACCACGCCTTCGATGGCGCCGGTGATGTTGACGGCATCCATGCCGGCAATGCTGGTCACCCGGGCACTCAGCACAATCAGGAAATCGCCGGGATCGTTTTCGAAATCTTCAAAGATCAATCCAATGCGGGTAATTTGAATGGGAATGAAGGAGGGCCACTTGAAGGCGCTGCCGTCCCCGCCGAATTCCAGGAACACCGCGAAATTCTTGCTCGGATCGGTCGGACTTCCAGTGCGAAGTTTACCGGAACCGGAAATCCAGAAGTTGCGCGCCTCGCCGCCAATGGTCAATCCGCCAATGGACACGGTCGCGCCAATGGCGCCAAAGGAGATCAGCGCCTCGTCATCGCCGGTGGCGCCGGTGTCCAGGCGGACGTCCTGGGCTTTGACGGTGAGGAAATCGCCGAAGGTGATTTCAAAAGTGGAGACATCAAAGATGAAGCCGTCCACCCGTCCGTCCGTAAAGGTCAGTTCCAAGCGAATGGCTTCGGTATTGGGCGATCCATCGGCATTGGTGCGGCCGGGCGTGGGCTTCAGGATGGCTTCCACCGGACCGGCGGTCAGGCGGGCGCCCCCGGAGGCGATAAAGATGGAACCATTGAAGACAATGGGGTTGTCGGAGTCGAAATTCACCTCGAAATTGGTGACCCCGATGCGGATGTCATCCAGCGTCAGCGGACCGATTTCAATGCCGCCGCTCCCCCCGCCGGTTTTGCTGCCCGCGGTTTCACCGGTCTGCGGGGCGCGCCCGAAGATGATTTGCGCCTGACCCAGGGTAAAGCCGTTGCCGCGCACCACCAACCCGGGAATCACTTCGCCATTGACGGTGATGGGCTCGATAATGGCTTCGATCAGGAATTTCGGGAAGCTCACCGACACCCGGTCGATCCGCACGATCTCCTGATCGGATTCTCCGTTGGGATCGTATTGAATCAGGATGTTCCGCGCGGTGACGTTGAAGACTTCGGGCACGTCAATTTCCAAGCCGGCGGCGAAGATGCTGAATTTGCCGGTGGGCGCCAATGAGAAGCCGCCCGTGAAGCCGATCGACAAATCAAAACGGATTTCCAGCCCGTTGACTTCGGCGGTGATGCCACTGCTTTCCTGCTGACTGCCACCGCCGCCGAAGGACAGCCCGGCCATGTCCGCCCCCAAGGCGATGGTGATCAGCAATCCGCCGTCCTTGAACCCGAAGTCGGCGATGGAAATGGAGGGATTCTCAATGGAAAGCGGCCCGATGTTGATGGCGTTTTCGCCTTTGGTCTCGGACGCTTTGTCGGAATCAATGGTGATCACCTGGCGGGAGGCCAGGTTGCCCACGCCGTCGGCGGTAAAGCTGCCCGCGGTAAAGTTGATGATCAACTCCCCGTCTTTGAACAGCGGGTCCTCATTGCTTTCATCCCCGTCAATCAGCAAATAGCGCCAGGTGTCATCGCTGATTTTGATCGGGGCGGTGGTGCTCAGCACCGCGTCCTGAACCGCGGAACCGGAAATGGTGAATTCATTGCCGTTGATGGTGGACTGATCCAACGTGGCTCCGTTGCGCGCCAGGAAGGTGACATCGATGTAGCGCTTGCTGTTGAGCTGGTTGGCGCTGATCACCGTCCCGGGTTTGAGCGAAGCCAAGACCACGGTCGGGGGAGCGCTGATGGTGCCGTCTTCATTCCGTTCCACGCCGGCAATGGTGGAATTATCGGGATTCAAGCCCGTAAAGGAGGCCACGCTGGACACGCTTGTGCTCGGCGTTGCCCCGAATTCCTGCCAGGCGTTCGCCTGGAATTCAATTTCATAGACACCCTCGCCACTGAAACTGCCGCTGAAGGCATAGCGCCAGACATCGCCATACACCTGGGTCGGATTTGCGAAGTTCAGAGAGCTGGTGATGTCGCTGCCGTTGAAATATACCTTGAACTCGTTCCCGGTCAGGGTGGCCGGGTTGATGCCGTGACCATTGACGTCGTTGAACAGCACATCGATGTAACCTTGCTGATTCAGGGCCGCGAGATCCACAACCGCGTCATTATGCGGGTTCATTAGGCTCGCGGTCAGCGGACGGGTCAGATCGGGAATCAGGGAGTCCAGATCCAGGGTCTGGTCGTAAATGGTCACGCCGTTCAAACGGAAGTCCTCCAGGGAGAAGCCGTTGACGGAATCGATCGTGAAGAAGGCCCGGCCTTCCAAGCCGAAAGCGATGGTGTCGCCGTCGAAGATTTTCAGGGAGGCTTCGTCAATGCTCAGATCCACGTTGCCGCCGCCTTTGGGCGTAATGGTGACAGAACCGGAAATTTCGAAGATGTCCCCGAAGCCAAAGGTCAGGGAGCCCGTGAAGATCGGATGGCTGTTGCCGTCATCAAAAGAAAGGGTGCGGGTGGCTCCGGTGCCGGTGGGCACATCCACGTTCAACGCGGAACCGGTGCGGTTGAGGGCCACGCCGAAGGTCAGGGTCAAGGTGTCGTCCATGTCCAGTCCGTCGAGTCCAACGAAACTCGGGGTTCCCTCTCCGGCAAAAGCGTATTTTTCATCCTCGTCGGTGTAGAGAATCATCGCGAAGCCGATGTCCTTGACAATAAAGCCGATGGCGTCCTCGTTCAGCTCCCCGTCCGCCTGCGTGTAGGGGCCGTCGCCCACAAACGCGTACAGCTCGGAGCCGCCCACCATAAAGGTGTTGCCGCTGCGGGTGAAGGCGAGGTTGCCGCCCACTTCAATGATGTCGGCAATACTCAAGACCGCATCGTCGGCGATGAACTGCATGAAGGCCAGACCATTCTCCGCGATTTCATTGGCGGCAAAATCGATTTCCACCAACTCGTTGTTCAGCGTGAATGCTTGGGAAATGGCGGTGGTCGCCTCATTGTAGCGGAAGGTCATGGTGGAGGAGAAACTGAAGCCCGTGATCCCTTCCAAGGTCACATCCCCTGTGATGAAGCCGCTCTTGGTGCCATTGTCGTTATAGAACACGGCGGAACCGTTGATGAGGCGCAGACCGATGCCGCTGTCGCCCACATTGTCCCCGATAAACACTTCCACGTTGTTGCCCACGATATTTCCATCACTGGCGAAACTGAAGTCGCCGGAAATTTCAATGCCGGGGAAACTGATTTCCAAATCGGTCAATACGATGCGGGTGTAGTTGCCGGCATCCATGAGCACGGTGCCAAAAGGCCCTTCGACATCGATGGCTTCCCCGGTGTTGTTGATCTCCAGTTTGACTTCGGCGCCCGCGTCAAACAGTCCGAAACTGATTGCGGCTTCAAAACCAAGACTCCCGGCCATGCCGTCCGGGGTCAGCACGAAGATCCCGTTGGCATTCTGAATGTCGACCGTGTCCCCATCGGTTCCCTCGCCGCTGAAGGCCTCAATGCTGACATTCTGGAAACCGGCCACCAGTACCGCCCCGTCTTCGGTCACATGGCGTTGGATCCCGATTTTCCCCTGGAGGGTGACGCCCAAAACGGTCAGCTCAACCAGATCGGCGGTGGCCCGAATATACGGACCGGCCGGGGCGTTCAGGGTGAAATTGTCCTTGCCCACCGTAAAGCTGCGGTTGACGGCGGTGTCCATGTTGTTGAACACCAGGTTGACGCCGGTGGCATTCATGGAAACGCCGTCCACGCCATTGATGGCCAAATCCCCGGACAGCCGCGCGGCCACCCCGTCTTGGGTGAGCAACAATCCACCGACGCCGTTGCTGAAGGTCACCAGATCGCCCCCCCCGACGCCGATGCCGAGATTCAACTTGCTGCCGCCGAGTTTGATGATCTGGTTGCCGCCGGAGGTGACTTCCCGCTCGAAGCTGAAGTCGCCCCCCACTTCCACGAAATCCAACAATGACAATTCGGCGCCGGTCAAGTTCACCCGAATCACGTCCCCGGTCATGTCCACATCCAGGTCATCGGAAATCACCAGGGGACTTTGGCTCCAGTCGATGTGGGGGCCATCCGCGGAACTGGGACGATTGACTTCAATGGAAATGTCGGTTGCCCCGAAGTCTACGCCAGGCACCGCGTCAAAACTGAAATCGTCCACGTTGGCCTGGAAGGTGAGCCACTTGCGTTCGGTGTCATCCCGGTCTCCGGCCATGACAAACGCAAAATCAACCCCGGTCAGTCCCAACCCAATCTCATCGGCCCCGCCTTTGTTCACGCCCGCGAACACATTGACATTTTCGCCGGCGGCCACCAGCAGGTCCACGTTGGCGGTGCTGTTGTTGGAAAGGTTGACCTCCCGGCTGGATTTTTCAAAGGTGAATCGGCCGTCCAGATGGAAGAAGTCGAACAACTCAATGTTCACATCCGCGGCCACGCGAATGATTTCCTCGCCGGCGGCATCCAAATCCAAATCGGAGTTGGGCCCGGTCGGCACGTTCAGCTTGTTCACGGAATAATCCGCAACCGTATCATCCGAGGCCGCCAAGTTGATGAGCACATCCAAGTCGCTCGCGCCCAGCTTCACACCCGAAATGCCGACGAATTCAGCGGAACCTCCCTGTGTCTGCAGCGTGACCCAGCGACGATCCGGATCGGTTTGATCCGTGGCGATCGCGAGGGCGAAGGTGATGTTCTCCACCGAGAAGCCCAGAGCGTCATCCGTGCCACCGTTCAGCCCCACAAAGGCGTCGGCGTTCGTTCCGCCAAAGGTCAGCAGGTTGACGTCGACGTCGTCGCCGTCCACGGAAATGATGTCGCTGCGGCTGCTGAAGCCGAAATCGCTTTCCACGCGGAAAAATTCGGCCAATTCAATGACCACGCTGCCCGTGAAGCGAATCAACTCGCCCAAATCGCCGTCCAGGGTCAAGGGCAGGCTTCCATTGGAGCCCGTGGGGACGTGATAGGCGTTTTCGGAGAAGTCCACCACCTCGCCGTCATCGTCTTCCAAATTCATTTCCAAGCGGAAATCCGTGACGGACAGGGTCAGATCGGGCACGCCCACAACCGCGGCGCCGTCCACCGTGGCTTCCATGGACACCCAAGAGCGTGGTCCGTCCTGCTCCGCGAACAGGGCCAGTCCCACGGTCATCCCGGTCAAACTCAGGCCAACCGCTTCGGGGGTGCCGCCGTTGAAGCCGACGAACGCGCTTGCGTTTGCGGCGCCCACGGTGATCACATCCACTTCGACGCTTTCATCGTTGGAAAGCATAACCGTGTCCACGTCCTTGCGAATGGCAAAGTCGCCGTTGATTTCCACAAAGTCTTCGATGATCAGATAGGCGTCGTCCATTGCCAACTCAAAGAGGGTGGTGGACGCGGGAAGGTTGTCGAAATCAAATTCCACGTTGCCGATGCCGAGACTGACCCCGGTGAAGGATACGCCGGTTTGATTGACGCGAAGCACCACGTTTTCGGCCCCCATCTCTATGGCGCCGAAATCGACGAACAATTCCCCCCGGGCTTCCAGGGCGATTTGGTTTTGGTTGTCGATCACCAATCCAAATCCGGCGTCTTTGACACCGGCGGAGAAATCGCCGGCGGTAAAGCTCGCGGAAATGTCCGAACCCGCCACTTCCAATCGGTCCGTGTCACCATTGGCGCTGAAGGAAAAATCTCCTTCCAATTCGATGAGGTCGCCCAACGTCGCTTGGAAACCGTCAATGCTCACGGCAATCCAATCCTGGGAGGCGGGCAACTCCTCGAAGGTGTACCCGACCCCGCCAATGTTCAATACTTCGCCGGTCCAGGCGGTTCCGGTTTGGTTGACGGCCACAAGCACCCGGTCGGCCTGGGCGGCCGCCCCAAAGAGTTCGGCGGAGAGTTCCAAAGTGCCCTGCGCTTCGAAGGCCAATCCGTTGTCGTTGTAGATCAGGCCCATGGAACCATCCTTCACCCCGACGGACACACTGGAATTGCCAATGCCGGCGTTGACGTTGTTCGCCGTGGCCCGGATTTCGCCGGAGACGATGGCAAATCCGAAATCGCCGCCGAATTCCACGACGTCAAACACCGAGGCCTCCAGACCGTTGACGGCAAAGGCGATGCTGTTGGCGGCCACGTCGTCCTCGAAGGTATAGGTCACGTTCCCCACGGTAATGGTGTCGTCTTTGGCGAAAGCGGTATGCGCGTTGGTGTATTGCACGAAGACGGAATCCGCCTTTACTTCCGCGATGGGCCCAAGGGCAATTTGCAGTTTGCCGTTGCTCAATTCAAAGCCGAAGGTCTGCACGACATCGCCCCCGACATCGGTTTCGCCGATGGCAAGACCGAATTCCGCCTCCGTCAAGCGCACGTAGACGGTATCGCTCAGCGTCAGGCTGGCGCTCACATCATTGCCGGCAGCCAGAAGTTCGTCGTCGGAAAGTCGGAAGGCGAAATTGCCGCCCAAGGTCACGAAATCCGCGATGTTGGCCGCAAAGCCCTGCACTTCGAAGGAGATCATCTCTTCGAGACCCTCTTCAAAGACGTAGAAGAGATCCTCGCTGATTTCAATGCGGTGTTTCGCATCAAAATCGGTGTGTTCGTTCGCATACCGAATGGTGACGGATGCGGCGGACACGTCGGCGAGATCGCCAAGCGAAGCGGTAAAGACCCCTTCGGTCAGCTCAAAGGCGAACACGTCCTCGCCAATCACCAAACCAAAATTGGCATCGCTCAGCCTGACAAACACATCGTCGGAGAGGGTCAGTTCGGCAAACATATTTTCGCCCACGGCCACAAAACCGTTTTCATCTTTCTTCAAGCCCAGGGTGCCGCCCACGGAAACGAAACCGGCGATGTTGGCCGCGAAACCGACCCATTCGATGAGGGCGGTGTTCTTGGCGACGGCATCGGAGAAGGTGTACGCCAGCGCCCCCACTTTCAATTGGGTGTTGGCGGCGATTTCCGTGTTCGCGTCGGTGTAGCGAATGGTAACCTTATCGGCCTCCAATCCCGCGAATTCTCCCAATTGGGCCACCAGATTTTTACCGAAGAGTTCAAAGGCAAAACGCCCTTCGCCTGCAGTCACGCCGAATGCGGCGTCTTCCAACTGCACGAATATGTCCGGGTTCACTTCCAGGCGGGCGGTGACGTCTTCACCCACGGCCACCAGGCCGTCGTCGTCCAGTTGGAACCCGACATTGCCGGTAACGGAAACAAAATCCGCGATTTCGGCGGTAAAGTCCGTCACCAGGAATGTGGTGAGTCCTCCCGTGCCCCCGTCAATGGCTTCTCCGAAGGTGTAGGAGATCTCCTCGCTGACGCGGGCTTGGGTATTGGCGGCCACCGAAGAACCGGCGGTGGCGAAGCGGACGAGAATCTCGCCGTCAAAGTTGGCGAAATCCCCGAGGGAGATTTGCATCTCTCCATTGGACAACTCAAACACAAAGCGCCCGGCGCCGGCCACCAGCCCGAACTCGGCTTCCACCAAGCGGATATAGGTGTCGTCGGAGAAATTCAGCGCGGCGGAGATGTCCTTGCCCGCGGCCACCAGATCGCCTTCGCTCATGCGGAAGCCGATGGTGCCGCTGATGGAGACAAAGTCCAACACCCGCGCGGAGAATCCACGCAGCTCAAAGCTGATCGTCTCCAGCCCGATGTCTTCTTCAAAGGTGTAGGCGGCGGGCCCGCTGCCAATGACCGTTCCCGCGGAGATGGTGGTGACCGCGTCGGTGTAACGGATCACCACGCCGTCGACGCTCAGGTCGGCCAACTCGCCCAGTTCCAAGGCCAAACTGCCGTTTTTGAGTTCGAACGCAAAGGCATCGTCACTGGCCAGCAAGCCGAAATCCGCATCGCTCAGTTCGAGGAAGTATTCCGGCGTGGCTTCCAGCCGGGCGGTAAAGCCGCTTCCGGTGGCGTGAAGAACACCCCCGGACAGGGTCAGACCCACGGTTCCGTCCAGGCTGACAAAGTCTTCCACATCCACATTGAAGCCCACGACCGTGAAAGACAGCGTGTCAGCGGAAATCGCCTCCTCAAAGGTATATTCGAGTTCGCCCACTTCCAATTTTGTCTTTGCATCGATGCCGGTGGCGGCATTGGTGTACTGAACCATCACGCTGTCCGCACCAAGACCGTCGCTCAGGGGACCCAATCCAACGGAAATCTCATTTCCAACCACTTCAAAGCCGAATTGATCTCCATCCAGGAACAATCCGAACGCGGCCTCTTCCACGCTGAAGTACACATCGTCGGAGGCCCGCAGGGTCGCGGTGAGATCATTGCCCACGGCAACCACGCGACCGTCCGTGGCGGTAATGGCAAAATTGCCTTCCACGTTGACGAAGTCGTCAATGGACATGACGAGATTCTGACCTTCAAAGAGGAAAACATCTTCCTCGCCGCCAAAGTCCACCACGCCCAAGGTTCCGCCAAAGTCCCGGGTGGCTTCTCCGGTGGTGTTGGCTTTGACAAGCATGTCCCCGGAAAGCGTGAATCCGGGAATGCCGATCAGGGCGGCGCTGCCGCTGGCAAAGAGGGCAAAACCGCTGGTCCCCTCGGCAGTGAGGATCGCCATGCCGAAGTTGACGTT
>PXAS01000270.1 GCA_003565815.1 PVC group bacterium | reverse complement strand
CCACCCGGAAAAACTCAGGGAAATGGCCACGAAACTTCTCAAAGCCTGTGACGGCAACCTGTATCACGGAACCTGGGAAAACCACAAGGCGGTGCGGGTGGACGAGCTGCTTGCCGGCCGCGGCCCGGAGGAAGCCTTCCCGGATATGCCGCGTTGGAAAGGGTAGGGGCCGATGTTTTTCGACGCCGTGAAAACCAAAACCCTCACAACGAAAAGTTGATGCGGATGGTAGAACATAAACGGACCCGGAAGAATTTTGACGACGGCTGGCGCTTTTTCCAGGGAGACCATCCCGTTTACAGCTCCCCCGGTTTCGACGACGCTGGATGGCGCGTGCTGAATCTCCCCCATGATTTCGCCATCGAAGGCGATTATTCGAAAGACGCCCCCGGAGACCGGCGGCAGGGCTATCTTCCCTGCGGGACCGGGTGGTACCGAAAGACCTTTACCCTTGACGCGGACATCGGAAACTCCCGGACCTTTATCGAGTTTGACGGGGTCTATATGATGAGCGATGTCTGGGTGAACGGCCACCATCTTGGCAGACATCCCTATGGCTATACCTCATTTCACTACGATCTGAGCCCCTGGCTGCAGGAAGGCGAAAACGTGCTGGCGGTTCGCGCCACCACCGATTTCGAGCTTCCCACTGATCGCTGGTATTCCGGCACCGGCATCTACCGTCACGTTTGGCTGACCACTGCGGCCCGGACCGCGATCGATTACAACGGCACCTTCATCCGCTGGGAAAAGAAAGACGACGACACCTGGGACTGTACCCTCGACTTGGACGTCAGGAACGTCACTCCGGAGCCAAGCGACCTGGTCATCACCACCAGGGTTCTGGATGCGGAGGGGAACTGCGCCCTGAAGATGGAAACGGCCGGAACGGCCGCGGCGGAGGCCAATACGGTGTTTACCCAGATCGGTGTCCTGACCCGTCCCCGCCTCTGGTCGCCGGACGAGCCGAATCTCTACACCGCGCAAACCCTCCTGACCGTCGGGGGCGTCGAGATTGACCGTTATGAAACCCGGACCGGCATTCGGCACGTCGACCTTCATGCCCCGGTCGGGTTTGAACTCAACGGGATCCCGACCAAATTCAAGGGCGTCTGCAACCACCATGACGCCGGTCCCCTGGGCGCGGCCGTCCCCGACAACGTCCTTCGCAGACGTATCTTGGAACTGAAAGAGATGGGCTGCAACGCCATCCGCACCGCCCACAACCCCTTCTCACCCGAATTCTACGATCTGTGTGACGAACTGGGAATGATGGTCATGGATGAGATTTTCGACGGGTGGCACCGGAAAGCCGGGTGTGATTACGGTGCCCTGGCGTTTGACGTGCATCATCGCCGGGATACCCGGGACTGGATCATCCGCGACCGCAACCACCCTTCCGTCATCCTCTGGAGCATTGGCAACGAAACCGGTCCTGAGGACATTCACGGCCTCACCGATATCTGCCATCAACACGACCCCACCCGCCTGGTGACCGGTGGCGAAATGCTCAGGGGCGTGGACATCCCCGGGTTTAATGGAGGAACCGGAAAACCGAAGGCGTATGCGAAATGGCGGGCGGAAAACCCCGCGACCAAGTTTGTATTTACCGAAAAACCCCATTCCTACCAGACCCGGGGCTTCTACCGCAGTAAAACCTGGTGGCGCGACTTCAACAACGACCGGATCGAGATAACCGATTTGACAGACGAAGAGGTCTTTACCGAGGATTATGCCGTCTCCCACCCGCACCTCTGCTGTTACAACTCGAATTATGACAACGCCACGGTGCGGATGTCCGCCCGGTATTCCTGGGCGCGCACCCGCGATTGCGACCAATGCCTTGGGGAATTCAGATGGACAGGCCATGACTATCTGGGTGAAAGCTTCGGCTGGCCCTTTCGCTCCGGCAACAATGGGGTCATCGATCTCTGCGGACTCCGCAAGGACAACTACTACCTCTACCAGAGCATGTGGTCGGATGAACCGATGGCGCATATTCTGCCCCATTGGTCCTGGCCGGGGAAAGAGGGCATCGGGATCCCGGTCTGGGTTTACTCCAATTGCGACGAGGTGGAACTCTTGCTCAACGGCGCCTCCCTGGGCAGACAGACCCCGCGGCGGAACTGGGAAAACATCCAAGTGCAGTGCTTGGTTCCCTGGGAGGCGGGAACCCTCACCGCTATTGGCTATCGGAACGGCGTCAAAGTCACGGAGACCTCTCAAACCACCGACAAGGGCTTTTCCAGCCTCCGTCTCGAGACCGACACCCTTCACGGCGAAGATGAAACCCGCTACGCCGCGACCGTCACCGTAACGTCCATGGATGAAAACGGCATTTACGTCCCCCGGGGGGAGTCGAGGGTCTATTTCCACCTGGACGGCCCCGGCAGGCTGATGGCGGTGGGCAATGGGGATCCGGTCGACAAGGATCCGCACCGGCTACACCACCGCAAGCTCTTTGCCGGGATGGCCCGCGGCTTTGTACAACTCGATTCTCCGGCCAAGCCGGTTGGCCTGACGGTGTTTGCCCTCTGTGGCGACCGGTATTTCAAAGACGGGCAGCGGGTGGCCTTCGTGGCGGAACACGTCGCCCTGCATGGCGGGCCGTCCGCGCCAACCCCCGCCGTATTCTTTACCACGGACGGCTCCACCCCCACCCGGGAAGCACCCCGGTACACAGGCCCCATTCTCCTTCACGACACCGCCACGATCAAGGCGCTTGTGGTCATGGATGGATGTGAATATTTCATCGAAGAGACCTTTACCCGCGGCGACGGCATCCATTTTGATCCGGAGGCGGTTCCCGAAGGCGTGCGCCTGAGTGAGGACTTGGTTGGAACCTGGAAACGGGAGGACAGCGACGAGCACAAACTGGTGTTCAAACGCAATGCCAAGGTCGAGATCATCATCAACGGAGAGGTGACGGATCTTGCCGACTGGGTTTACGCCGATCCCATAGACCCCTTTGAATTTGAAACCGGGGATGAAGACGCCGGCCGTATAAACTACACCTGGCACCACGCCGAACTGCGCTGTGTGAAGGCCCGCCTCAGGGTGAAGACGATCATCAACGGCGTGGTCAAGAACGTCGCCTGGTATCGAAAAGAGGAAGGCTGAAAAAATTACGGCTGATTTTTCTAACATCGAAGTCCAACCCTAACGATAATCTAAAATGCCCAACGGATAGCTGCGCCGGACAACGGATGCTAAGAAATCCGCAAACCTTTTTAAAAAAGGGATGGTTCGTGATCTCTTTTGATCGAATTCCAGGAATGAAAAGGAGCGGAGTTGAAACTTTTCTTTGCAGAAGGTAATAGTATCCAAATTGAATATCCGTTGTCCGGCAAAGCTATCCGTTGGATCCCATATCCGGGGCTGATGGTAACGATCCCTCCGGGGTCTGTGACCGGGTTTGGAAATGCGTAAATATACCTTGTGTTTTTTCCGTATTTTTTTAATAGTCTCTCAATAGTATTACATGTAATAATAATAGTCTTTATTTTATGGAGCGACGTATGTCCAAAGCCAAAACCAGCACATTT
>PXAS01000021.1 GCA_003565815.1 PVC group bacterium | reverse complement strand
CCGCAGCCATCGCGCCAGCCCCGGGAACTCCCCCCCTACGCCCCCAAGCGGTCCCCGCTGACGCGGGGGCATTGCTCGCCCTGACGGGTCGGCTCCGGCTCACGGTCCGGCGGCCGCCGCCTGCTCCGCTCGCCTTCGCCTTGAATGGGTGATACCCTGTTCACAATCCTTCCGAGTGTCGGAAAACTCCCCCAAAAAAGTTCCGATGCTCGGAAGCCGTATTTTTTTGCGTTCCGAGCGTCGGAAACGGCGTAACAAGCATCTTATTTTGCGTTTTTTCACAAGTATGACTTGCGAAAAAACGCAAAACATCAAAACATACCGAAATATAGCAACAAGATATCTTAGGAGGATGCCTGCATCAGATCCCGACCTGACATGCGGAGCGTCGGGTGCAAGCATCCTTGCATCGTAACCGACCCCTCCGGGGGCGCCACCGTCTTTCCGCCACAAACCCCGGGTCTGGCGACCCGGTGCTCATGTAACCGACCCCTCCGGGGTCCGCGAGCCTGATTTCGAAATGTGTATACTCGTCAGGGGCGACGCCACTGGATAGAATCCAACAAAGATACCCGTCATCCTGACGGGATGAAACTCTTTTCTTTAAGTGGGTGCAAGTGATCACACGCTTGCCAAGCCGGAACTTGTAAGATATGCATTCGGCACGCGACCGCTTTTTGTCTCTCAAGCATCACCTCCAAAGGATTTTTTATGGAAAATGTCATCATCATCGGCACCGGCGCCGCCGGACTGACCGCCGCGATCTATACCGCGCGGGCCAATCTTAACCCCCTGGTCATCGAAGGCCGCGAACCGGGCGGTCAACTGACCACCACCACGGACGTCGAGAATTTCCCCGGTTTTGAAAACGGCATCATGGGCCCTGAACTCATGGAGGTCATGCGAAAACAGGCGGCCCGCTTCGGTACCCGCTATCAATCCGGGCTGGTCACGGAATGCAAGCTCGACGGCAAGGTGAAAACGCTGACCCTGGATTCCGGGGAAACCCTGGAAACCCTGTCGGTAATCATTTGCACCGGCGCTTCCGCGAAATATCTGGGCATTCCCTCCGAACAGGCGCTGATCGGTTACGGCGTGACCTCCTGCGCCACCTGCGACGGCGCCTTTTATCGCGACGTGCCCGTGGCCGTGGTCGGCGGCGGCGATTCGGCCATGGAAGAAGCCACCTTCCTGACCCGCTTTGCGAGCAAGGTCTACCTGATTCACCGTCGCGAGGAATTCCGCGCCTCGCAGATCATGATCGACCGCATGCTCGCCAACGAAAAAATCGAGGTGATCTACAACACCGTGGTCGAAGAAGTGCTGGGCGTGGAGGAAAAATCCGTGCGGGGCCTCAAACTCAAAAACACCAAAACCGGCGAACAATCCGAACTCGCGGTGGACGGCTTTTTCCTCGCCATCGGCCACAAACCCAACACCGACCCCTTCAAAGGTCAGTTGGAAATGGACGAAACCGGCTATCTGATCACGGATTCCACCAAAACCACGATTGACGGGGTCTTCGCCGCCGGCGACGTGCAGGACAGCGTCTACCGCCAGGCCATCAGCGCCGCCGGCACCGGCTGCATGGCCGCGCTGGAGGCCGAACGCTATCTCGAGCGTACCTCGCACGCATGAGTCTCCCTCCCCCCTTGGAAAAACGCCCCATCCGCCGCCTGTACCGCTACGGGCTGAAGCACCGCGGGCGCTTGCTGGCCGGCTTTTTGCTGGGCGTCCTCGGCGGGGGGTCCATTTTCGGCATGTTGGCCAGCCTCTCGAAAACCGCCAACAAAGCTTTTGCCTCGGATCAAGTGGAGGGCACCCTGGAGGCCCTGATCTCTTCGGATTCGGGATTCCTCTTCACCGCCCTGTTGCTGATTCTCTTCTTTTTGCTCAGCGGGCTGGGCAATTATTTCTCCATCTACCACATCAACTGGGTCGGCTTCAAGGTGGTGGAGGAATTGCGGCGGGAGTGCTTTCACAAACTCCAGGTCCTGCAACTGGGGTTTTACAGCCGACACAGCAGCGGCGAACTGATCTCCCGAATCACCAATGACACCATGCAGGTGCAGCACGCCGTCTCCGGGGTCGTGGCCGACATTGTCCGCCAGCCCCTCACCCTCATCGCCGCCCTCGCGTTCATGCTCATGACCGACCCGGTGCTGGCCCTCTTGAGCTTGGTGATTTTCCCGGTCTGCGTGGCCCCGGTGATTATTTTCGGACGCAAGGTGCGGAAATATTCCCGGCAAAGCCAGGAATACCTGGCCGGACTCTCCTCGGTGCTCCAGGAAAACGTCAGCGGCGCCCGTGTGGTCAAAGCCTTTGGCATGGAAGCTTACGAAGAGGAAAAATTCGAGCGCGAAAACCGGAGCGTTTTCGGACGCCTCATCAAAACCGTGCTCGCCCGCAACATCAACCAGCCCCTGATGGAATTCGTGGCCGGCCTCGGCATTGTCGCCATGATGATGTACGTGCGCGTGCGCCATTTGGAAGTGGGGGACTTTTTCGCCTTTGCCGCCGCCCTGGGCATGCTCTATCAGCCCGCGAAAATGCTCAGCAAGGTCCACATGGAAATTCAAAAGGCCATGGGCGCGGCCGAACGTATTTTCTCCCTGCTGGATGAACCCATCGACGTGGAGGAATCTCCGGACGCTGTCGATTTTCAAGAGGAGCTGCGGGAAATCCGGCTGGAGGGCGTGGGCTTCGATTACGGAGACAAACCCGTGCTTCAGGATGTCAACCTCACCATCCGTGCCGGAGAGACCGTGGCCCTGGTCGGCAGTTCCGGCAGCGGGAAATCGACCCTGGTCAGCCTCGTGCCGCGGTTTTACGACCCCACCCGCGGACGCCTCTGCCTCAACGATCACGACCTCACCACCCTCAGCCTCAAATCCCTGCGGGAACACGTCGCCCTGGTCACCCAGGATACCTTCCTCTTCGATGACACCATTTCGGCCAACATCGCCTACGGACGCGAGGACGCCGAGCCGGACGCCGTCATCGCCGCCGCCCGCAAGGCCAACGCCCACGAGTTCATTCAACAACTGCCCAAAGGATACGACACCAAAGTCGGCGAACGGGGCGGAAACCTCAGCGGCGGACAGCGCCAGCGCATCGCCATCGCCCGGGCCATTTATCGCGACGCCCCCATCCTCATTCTCGACGAAGCCACCAGCGCCCTCGACAACGAAAGCGAACGCCTGGTGCAGGAAGCGATCAACGCCATGATGAAAGGCCGCACCAGCATCGTCATCGCCCACCGCCTCAGCACCATTCAGCACGCCGACCGGATCCTGGTCCTCCAGGAGGGCCGCATCGTTGAAGAAGGCAGCCACACCGATCTCCTGGAACAAAACGGCATCTACAAACACTTGTATCAGTTGCAGTTTCAAAGCTGAGGCCTCCCGAATCCGTGAGCACGCTTCAACGGGGCGCATCCCCGAATTGGTGTTTATTTTCGCCGTAGCTGCAACTGTCCTCAGTTGCTGAAAGATTCCAGCCTTAAATTTTGAAGCTGGGGACAGCTTCAACTACGATTAGCCCGCACAT
>PXAS01000039.1 GCA_003565815.1 PVC group bacterium | reverse complement strand
TGGGTGATCGGCTTCGCCCCGTACGACAACCCGCGCCTGGCAGCCGTGGTCCTCATCGATTCCGGCCTCGGTTCCGGGGTGGACGCCGTTCCCCGCCTCCATGTCATCATGCGCGCCCTCTTCGGGCAGGGAGGCGGAAATGGATAATTTGCGCCGCCCCTTCGCCCCCCTCCGCCGCCTGGACTGGGTGGCACTGCTCTGCACCTACATCCTCCTCGGCATCGGGGTTGCCTTCATTTACAGTGCCGGATACGAACGCGAAAACACCCAATGGATTCGCCAGATCGGGTTTGTACTTCTCGGCACCCCCCTCTATTTCGGCGCCGCCCTGTTCGACTATCGCCGCTTGCGGGATTGGGCCTATCCGCTCTACCTCATGAGCCTCCTTTTGCTCGCGGGACTTTTCTTCTTCGGCATGTCCATCCACGGCGCCCGCCGCTGGTACAACTTAGGGTTTCTGATGTTTCAGCCCGCCGAAGTCGCCAAATTGGCCGCCATTTGCCTGCTGGCCATGTGGTTCGGCGACACCCTGCGGAACCTGCGCAGACCCGCGAATGTGATGGTCCCGCTCGCATTGATCCTGATTCCCTTCGCGCTCATCGCCGCACAGCCGGACGTGGGCACCGGCTTCATCCTCCTCTGTATTTTCGGAGCGATTGTCTTCAGCGCCGGGGTCTCCTGGAAATTGCTCGGCCTGATCGCCCTGCTCGGCGTGCTTTCCCTTCCGGTCGCCTGGACCATGTTGCGGCCCTATCACCGCGACCGGATCATGGTTTACCTCGAACCCGACCGCGACCCCCTCGGGCGCGGATGGAACCGGCGGCAATCCGAAATTGCCATCGGCTCCGGCGGCCTCCACGGCAAAGGCTTCAAACAGGGCACCCAGAACGTGCTCGGCTTTCTGCCCGTCACCGTCGCCCCCACCGATTTCATTTACTCCGTCATCGCGGAGGAAAAAGGATTCATCGGCAGTGCGCTGATGCTGACGTTGTACAGCGTATTATTCGTTGCCCTCGCCCGCACCAGTCTGCGCAGCCAAGACGTATTCGGTCGTCTGATGACCATCGGCATCCTCACCATGCTCTTTACCCACGTGACGATCAACGTGGCCATGACCATTGGGTTGATGCCCATCATCGGACTCCCTCTCCCGCTCGTCAGTTATGGCGGATCATTCGTTTTGAGCATGATGCTGGCCCTCGGGCTGGCGCAAAGCGTCTACATCCGAAGAAGCTAGACGGCGGGACCCACACCCCAACAATGGAAACAACACCATGGCCAAACAAGAAAAGAAAATCAGAAAAGAAATCGTCGCCAACATCGAAAGCCTGGAAACGCGCATCGCCTTCCTCGAAGACGGCAAGCTGGAGGACTATTTCGTGGAACGCTCCAGCGACGAACGCATCGTGGGCAGTATTTTCAAAGGCAAAATCCAGAACCTCGAGGACGGTCTTCAGGCCGCATTCGTGGATATTGGTCTCAAGAAAAACGCCTTCATCCACTACTGGGACATGATCCCGGAAGACGCCGCCCGCCTCGAAGCCGAGGAAGGCATGAGCCGGGGCGGACGCACCGCCCGCAAAAAGAAATTCCAGGCCGGGGAAATTCAAAAGCAATTCCCCATCGGGTCCGAAATTATCGTGCAAGTCTCCAAGGCCGCCATCGGCACCAAAGGCCCGCGGGTCACCGCCAACCTCAGCATCGCCGGACGGTATTTGGTGATGATGCCCGGCTCCGGCCTCAAGGGCGTCAGCCGCAAAATCTCCGGAGATGCCGAACGCCGCCGCCTCAAGCAAATCCTCGGTCGCATGAAAACGCCCGACAACCTCGGCTTTATCATCCGCACCGCCGGGGAAGGCGCCCGCAAAACCGGCTTTGCCCGCGACTTGCGCGCGCTGCTCGACATTTGGGAAGAGATTGACAACGGCATCAAAAAGACCCCCGCCCCCTGTCAGCTCTATCAGGAACCCGACCTCCTCGAACGCGTGGTGCGCGACGCCCTCACCGAAGACATCGAACGCATTGTCATCGACCAACCCGAAGAGGCCGAACGCATTCGCAAGTCCATCAGCCGGGTGGCCCGCAACGCCAAGCGCAACATCAAAGTCTACGAAGGCAACACGCCCATTTTCGAGCATTTCGACATCGAGCGCCAGCTCAGCAACGCCTTCCGCCGCAAAGTGTGGCTCCCGGGCGGGGGATACCTGGTCTTCGACGAAACCGAAGCCCTCGTGGCCATCGACATCAACACCGGGCGCCACAAGGGCGGGGCCTCCCAAGAGGAAAGCATCCTCGAAGTGAATCTCGAATCCGCCGATGAAATTGCCCGGCAGTTGCGTCTCCGCAATGTCGGCGGACTGGTGGTGATCGATTTCATCGACATGCGCCAGCGGAAAAACCGCCAAGCCGTGTACCGCCGCCTTCGCGAAGGCGTCCGCAAAGACAAGGCCCGCACCAACCTGCTGCCCATTTCCGACCTCGGACTGTTGGAAATGACCCGTCAGCGGGCCAAACAAAGCATCGGCTCCGCCGCCCACACCGACTGCCCTTACTGCCGCGGGCGCGGGATTGTCAAATCCCCGATTACCATGAGCGTGGAAGTACAGCGCCACATTCATGAAATCCTGCGCAAACTCAAGGCCGAAGGGAAATCCCTCCACACCCGCATCACCATTCATCCCATCGTCATGGACCGCCTGCGGCGTTCCGATGAAAACCTGCTGGTACAGTTGGAGGAAAAATACGGCAGTCACCTCACCTTCGTGTCCGACACCCACCTGCACATCGAGGAATTCGTCATCTCCAGTCCCGAAACCCACGAAACCTACTACAGCAACATCGACCAAAGCCGGGTACACCTGCAATTGGAATAACCCGTGAATGTCCTTTGTCCGCAAGCGAGAGACGCTATGGCGGGTTGGTGCTGGATGTGCTCTGCGACTACCTCCTCCACCAATGTTGGGACGATGTCATGACCGTGGACAAGACACAGTATTTCCAGTCCGCCTAAAGCCTTTCCAACACTTCCCGTCCAGGGATTTCCCACGCGGAGGCGCGGGTGTGACATTTGGAGTGACGAGTGTGTGTCCGCACTCCGCACTCTTTTTGATGGTGAAATGCGCCTATGGGCACAAGTCCCCCTCAGCAAAGGCGGTAGCTCGTAGAACTCGCTACACGCACTCCAGGGACGCTTCGCGTCAATCCATTACAGACCATGGGGGGATTTCCTCAATCAGCCGCAAAAGCATGCGCCAACCCTTCACCGACGGCCCCAACATTCGCTCCCCTGGTGCAAAAAGGAGTTTCACCCATTCCGTGATGCGCCCACAAAACGGATACTCCCCGTTTCTTGTTTGACAATTCGGCTGACTTTGATCAAGGAATCCGAATGCCCAGACAACGTCAAACCCGACAACGAATTGCCATCGAAAACGTGTTCGATCTTGAGCCCCGCCCTTTGGGGCCCGCGGAAGTGTTGGACCTCGCGCGGGGGGAAGTCCCGAAATTGGGCATTGCCACCGTTTACCGGGCCCTGAACGACATGGTGGAAGAGAAATTGTTGCGGGTGGTGGAACTCCCGGGACAAACCGCACGTTACGAAAAAACCGGGCTTCAGCACCATCATCATTTTCATTGCCGGAAGTGCGACAAGGTTTTCGACTTGGAAGGATGTCTGCTGAAACCGAATTACAAGCTGCCGGCGGGATTCAAGGTCACCAACCACGAAATCACCCTCAGCGGAACCTGTCCGGCCTGCGATCCCTCCGAGGAGCCGGAGGACGTCCGCGGTCCCTCCCCCGTTACCGATCCACACTGACCCTTCGTTTCGAACTCTCCCCGTCGCGATTTCCCCATGGCCTACTTCCAATCCCGCTTTTTTTCCGAGGTTCTGGGCATGCAAACCGAGGCCATGGTCATCATCCCCCAGGCAACCGACGCCACCCAAATCGGCGTTTCGGGTCCGGAGACCTCCCGGGCGCTTTGGCCCTGCCTTTGGTTGCTGCACGGGCTATCGGACGACCACAGCATCTGGCAACGCCGCACCTCGATCGAACGCTATGCGGAAGACGCGGGCATCGCCGTGATCATGCCAAACATGCACCGCAGCTTTTATGCGGACATGAAGTATGGCGGAAACTATTGGACGCACCTGACGGAAGAACTGCCCCGGCTGGTGGGTCGTTTTTTTCCCATTTCATTTCAACGGGACCATCAGGCCGTCGCCGGCTTGTCGATGGGCGGCTACGGAGCCGCCAAGTGGTTGTTGCGCCATCCACAACGCTTTATCGGCGGCGCCTCCCTCTCGGGGGTGATGGATATCGTGGAACGCGTGAGAATCGCCCGCACCGAGCAGGAGGATTCCCTGCGCCTCAAAACCCTGCAGTTGGTTTACGGAGATCAGAATCCCGCGGGAACCGGAGAGGATCTCTTCGCGCTGGCCGCCCAAACCGCCCAACTGCCGGACCATCCGCCCTTGTTGCAAATTTGCGGGACCGAGGATTTTCTGTATGCGGACAACCTGCGCTTCCGGGATCACGCCGGGGCGGTGGGGCTTCATCATGCCTACAGGGAAGGTCCGGGAGGACACGACTGGGGCTTTTGGGACCGCGAAATCCAAACCGTCATCGCCTGGCTCGGAGAACAAGGCTTCGGAAAAACACGCTAGACTTGAATCCTTTCGAAAGGGCTCTGCTTTTCATGCTTTTTCCGGGAGGACAATCCGATACAGGTCGTCGCGGCGGTCGATCAGGTTGCGCACACTGCCGTGTGCATGCAACTCTTTCAATAAATCCAGGTCCACGTCCGCGATGAGCACCATTTCCGTGTTGGCGGTGGCTTCGGCTTTCACCACATTGGTGGGAAAGGCGAAATCGGAAGGGGTGAGAATGGCGCTTTGCGCGTATTGGATATCCATGTTGTTCACGTTCGGCAGGTTGCCGACCGCCCCGGCAATGACCACATAACACTCGTTTTCGATGGCCCGGGCCTGGGCGCAATGCCGCACGCGCTGATATCCGTTCTGCGTATCCGTCAAAAAAGGCACGAACAATATATCCACGCCCTGATCGGCAAGAATCCGCCCCACCTCGGGGAATTCCACGTCATAACAAATCAAAATGCCGATTTTCCCGCAGTCGGTGTCGAAGGCGCGAATTTCGTTGCCGCCCGACATTCCCCAGGCGGTGACTTCGGAGGGCGTGGGATGGATTTTGTGAAACGCCTCCCAGGTTCCGTCCCGGCGGCAAAGATACGCGGCGTTCATCAATTGGTCGCCTTTGAGAACGGGCATGCTGCCGCAAATGATGTTGACGTTGTAGGAGACCGCCAATTCCAAAAAGCGACTGCGCAGGGGCTCGGCGGTTTCGGCGAGCTTGCGCATGGCCGCCGCTTCGCCGATGTGGTTGAACGGCGCCATCAGCGGCGCGTTGAAAAATTCGGGGAAAACGATGAAATCGGACTCGTAGTCCGAGACCGCGTCCACGAAATATTCCGCCTGCTTCATCAACTCGTCCATGTGGGGAAAAGGACGCATCTGCCATTGCACCACACCCAGACGCACCACGGACTTGTGGGTTTCCACCAGCGGCTGGTCCGGCTCGCGGTAATAAATGTTGCTCCACTCCAGCAACGTGGCATATTCATGCGAATCCTTGTCCCCGGGCAGATAGTTCTCCAAGACTTTTCGCACATGAAACCCGTTGCTGAGCTGAAAACTCAACACCGGGTCCATGATCTCGCGGCAACGGACCTTTTCGATGTATTCATGGGGCTTGAGTTCGGCGGCATGCTGCTTGTAGTTCGGAATGCGTCCGCCCGCCATGATGGCCCGGAGGTTCAGGTGCTCGCACAAGTCCTTGCGGGCGTCGTACAATCTGCGCCCCAGGCGGAGCCCCCGGTAATCGGGATGCACGAACACCTCAATGCCGTAAAGCACATCCCCTTCCGGATCATGATTCTTGAAACTTTCCCCGGCCACGATCTGGTCGTAGGTGTGGTTGTCGCCGAATTTTGTATAATCGATGATCACCGCCAAGGCGCTTGCGGCCACCTTGCCGTTCACGGTCACGCAAAATTGTCCCTCGGGAAACAATTGGATGAGCCGTTCCAAACTTTCGCGCCGCCACTGCTGATGCCCCCAGCCGGAATAGGCCTGACGCATCCCCGCGTTGAGATCCAGATAATCCTCAATGCGGAGATTCCGCAATTCGATCACCGAACCGGTTTCGCTCCCCGTCGCGTTTGGGGTTGTTGCTTGATCCCGTTGAATGTCCGATTTCAGATCCGATGTATTTTTCGTGCGTTTTTCCATGAACTTGAATCTGCCACACTCTCCAAAGAAAGCAAGCGTGCGTTTTTCTATGGACGCGGACAACAAAAATGTTGCATAAGGAAAGCGAATGACAGATGACACGTTCCGTCCTTTATGAGTACCCCCACCCAACGCAGCTTTTTTTATCGGCACCGCTTCCATTTTTTATGGATGTACTTGCTCTTGTTGCTTTTGTCCCATGCGACGGTCTGGCTGAAATCCCCCGGCATCGACCCCTTTGTCCCCCCGAACGCGTATTTGGACGACGATCCGCCCCGGGTCTGGATTTTCGTGGACCCCCTGGATGCCGCCGGCGAGGCGATGGAGCGTTTCGCCCGGGAAATGGACCCTGCCGGCGCCAAGGCCTGGCAAGTCGCGCTGCCGGGGCTGACGCATCCCGGAGACAAAGAACTGACGTTCGAACAACTTTCCGACTTGCTCCCCGTTCCGGACGCGCCGGCCATTCTCATCGCCAATGGCCACGCGGGCGCGGTGGCCCTCCACTACGCCGCCTCCCGCCCGGATCAGGTCGCGGGGCTGATTCTCGTCAACGCCACCGGCGTTCAGGAATTGAGTTTGCTGGGGGAATATCACCTCAACTACGCCCTCTACGCCGTCAGTGATTTCGCCCTGACCGTGTTCCACGGCTTCGTGCCGCATTTTGGATTGTGGCCCCGGCTCCGCCTGCAAAAGGAGCAAATTCATTTGCTTCGCCATTCCGACCGACGCAAGCTGCGTCCGCTTTTCGACGCCATCAAAAGCCCGGTGCTCATTCTGCATCCTCCCCGGGAAACGATGCGCTATTCCGCCGCCAAGGAACACGAACGCCTCATTCCCCAAAGTATTTCGCTCACCCTGGAAGAGGACATGCCGCTGGCCACACTGCTGGACCCTTTTCTGGAAGGGCTGCAAAACGGGGAGATGCCGGAACGGGCCAAGGCCGATCCCGAACGCCTGGCCGCCGCCCGGGCCCGTTTTGACGCCGGGGACAGACCCCGCCCGGAAGGCGCCATGCTCTGGCTTTTGCTGATCGCCATCGCCTGCGCCACTCTCGTCACCGAAGACCTCACTTGCGTCCTGACCGGACTGATGATCGCCAACGGCAATCTCACCTGGGCCGAAGGGGTGGGCGCCTGCTTGGCGGGGATTCTCATCGGCGATTATCTGCTCTATCTCACCGGCCGCTTCATTGGACGTCCGGCGCTGAACCGCATTCCCCTGCGTTGGATGATCGATCCGGTTGCCCTCCGGGAAACCGAGGAATGGTTCGACCGTCGCGTGGGCAGCGCCATTTTCGTGAGCCGCTTTGTTCCCGGCGCCCGCATGCCCGCCTTCATGGCCGCCGGTCTTTTGGGCGTTCCCGCGAAGTCGTTCACCCCCTACTACTTGGCGGCGGCGCTGCTGTGGACCCCGGTGATCGTGTCCCTTTCCGTCTATCTGTCCGAGGTGGCCCTGGATTGGATTGCCCGCTATCACCACACCGCCCCGGCCCTGATGCTCGCGGCCTTGTTTTTGTACTGGTTTTTCGTGCATGTGTTTTTACCGGCCTTCAGTTGGCGCGGGCGCCGCAAACTGGCGGGAAAATGGCGGCGGCGTTTCCGCCCCGAATTCTGGTCCCCGAAACTACTCTACCTCCCGGTCACCGTCTATTTGCTGGCGAGGTCTCTGCGCAAAGGCAATCATTTGTTCGATTTCACCGCCTGCAATCCCTGCATGCCCGCCTCCGGCGTGGCCGGAGAATCCAAAAGCGATATTCTGGATCGCTTCGGCGTCCGGGATGCGCTCGCCGAATACATCCTCCTGCCCGCCCATGCGCCTCTCGAAGAAAAGCTCGCCATGGCGAAAGCCTTTCTCCGGAACAACCGCCTGCAATACCCTCTGATGCTAAAGCCCGATGCCGGCGAACGCGGTTCCGGGGTTTTTTATTGCGAAAATGAAACCGAACTCCGCAAGGCCTTGGCCCGCACCCGGGAAGCCTACCTGCTCCAGACCGGACAAACCGGCAAGGAATTCGGCGTGTTTTACATCCGCGAGCCCGGTGAGGACGAAGGCCGTATTTTTGCCGTGACCCGCAAAACCTTTCCCACCGTCACCGGAGACGGACGTCGCAACCTCGAGGATCTCATTCTCGCCGACGAACGGACGGTTTGTCAGGCGCGCGTTCATTTCGAGCATCTCAAGGAACGCCTTTACGAAATCCCCGCTCCCGGGGAAGTGGTTCTCCTGTCCAGGGTGGGCAACCATGCCCGGGGCACTCTGTTTGAAGACGGCATGTCCCTGGTGACCCCCGCGTTGAACGCCAAAATCGACGAAATCAGCAAAAGTCTGCCGGGGTTTTATTTTGGACGCTACGACCTGTTCGCGCCTTCCGACGGCGCCTTTTCCGAGGGCCGGGATCTCAAGATCATCGAACTCAACGGGGTCACCAGCGAGGCCACGAGCCTGTATGCGCCCGGCACGTCATATCCCGGCATGGTCAAAGTCCTTCTGCGCCAATGGTCCCTCGCCTGCCGCATCGGACGCACGTTGCGGGAACAAGGCGCCCCCGTGCTGAGCTTCAAAACATTTTTGCGAAACATCGATCAACACCTCAAGCGAAATGCAGAACGAAAACTGGCCGGAATGAGCACTTCATCCACCGAAGGCGCCCCCCACCCAAACGCGCGCGGCTGATCATCAACCCGCTATCTTCGCGACAAGGGACTGTCGCGCTACCGTAAATCGGCAGTCCCTTGCCGATAAATTGTCACCGCCCCCTCCGAAGCGTCGATCCGGTTGCGGTGCACGCCATCCCGCAACTGATAATGCAATCCGCTCCGCAACATCACCCAAATTTTCGTACCCGTTTCGGTCTCCAAAAATAAACAGCCCGGGTTTCAACTCACGGGTTCTCGGTTTTCCCGGCCAAACCCAGTATCGCCAGGGACAAAAAAACCGATGGAACCCTCCCTGCCAATACTCTCCCCGGGTTCCCTGCGAAATGGTCGAGATCTTCGAAAGCCGCACCGCCCCCAAGGGAAACAGGCCCAAAAACCACAGGGACAACCAACGCCTGGACAAGCGCACCCGAAATAAAACACCTTGGTAACTTCGCTTCATTCACTTTCATTTAGGACATTTATGCATGAAGTAAAGCATGAATTCAAAAAACATTCACCCGATGGAATCCACCAGTGCCAACAACTCGTCCCCGTAACGGCTGATTTTTGCGGGTCCAATGCCCGGAATCCGCTCCAGGGCGGCGTGTGAGTCGGGTTTGGCGGAGGCAATGGCTTCCAAGGTACGGTTGTGCAGGACTTGAAACGGCTTCATCCGTCCCTCCCGCGCCCGGCGCATCCGCCACGCTTTCAGCGCCTTGATCAGATCGGGTTCCGCCCCGACGGAGGGCGGAGGGGTGCGCGAAAGGGGGGACGGCATGGCGATGGCGGGTTTCGCTTCCCCTTTGACCACCTTTCGTCCGCGATCCGTGATCGACAAGACCGGATACGGTCCGGGTTCCTGGGCCAAACAGCCGTCGCCCAACAATTCATCCAAGGCCCGGGTGATGTCCGCCAGCGTCCAGTCCTTCAGCAGACCGTAACAACGGTGATGTTGCAAACCGGCTTGATGAATCCCCTTGCTTTCCGATCCTTTCAGGACTTCGGCAATGCGCGAGCGCCCGTATTGCCCATTCAAACGGCCCACGGTGCTGAGGATTTTCAGCACCGCGAGAGACTGGGCTTCCGACAAGTCCTCCCGTCCCGCGCCCAACAAATCCGCACAGATATCGCAAGCCTTGCACCCCTGGATTTCGGTGGCATCTCCGAAGTACAGGAGAATTTGTTTGTGACGGCATTGCCGTGTGCGGACGTAGTCCAGAATCGCGTCGAGTTTGGCCCGATCCCGGAGCGCTTTCCCTTCCGCGCGGGTCAGTTGCTCCGCCAGCAAATTCGCATCCACCTTTTCTTCGGCCATCACCGCCATGGAGCGGCTGCCGGACACGGGTTGACGTTGAATGCACCGGGCCCGTTCCAACAACACCATTGCCGTGCGCACCGCCATGGGATTTTGGCTGTGCAACATCTCTTTCGCCCAGGTTTCGGCGGGCAGGGCCAAAGGGGTCTTCATGCATCGCCGGCGAATCAACTCCAACAACTCCAGGACCGTGTTTCGGGAGGGATTGGAGCCCTCCAAAAAAAACTCCTGGGTTCTGACATCCGCGAAATTGTACAAAAGTTCGCACCAGGCGGGGGCGCCGTCCCGTCCGGCCCGTCCGATTTCCTGATAATACGCCTCCATGCTCCCGGGAATGTCCCAGTGTATCACGAAACGCACGTCCCCGCGGTCCACCCCCATGCCAAAGGCGTTGGTGGCCACCACCAAATCCACCTCGCGGTTCATGAAGCGGTTTTGCATGCGCTCCCGGTCTTTGTCGGTCATGCCGCCGTGATACATGGGCACCTGCATGCCGCGCTCGCCCAGTTTTTTCCAAACCCGCTCCACCTGTTTGCGGGTGGAACAGTAAATGATGCCGATCCGCCAGTCCTCGATCACCCGCAACAGCCGGTCCAATTTGTCGGCATGCGTGCCGCAATGCGAAACCGTGATGCGCAAATTCGGACGCTCGAAGCCGTGGACAAACACGGCGGGTTTTTCGCGGCCATGCTTGCCGAGGGCCAGTTGCTCCACGATATCCTCGCGCACCTTGCCCGTGGCCGTGGCCGTCAACGCCATCACCCGCGCTTGGGGAAATTGTCGGGTCACCCGTCCGATCCGCAGGTAATCGGGACGGAAATCGTGCCCCCATTGGGAAACGCAGTGGGCCTCGTCCACCGCGATCATGGAAAGGTCCACTTCCGCGAGCAGACGTTGAAACCCCGAATCCCGAAATCGTTCCGGGGCCACATACAACAACTTCACCCGGCCCAGACGGGCATCCTCCATCCGCGCCCGCATCTGATGCCAGTCCAAAGAGGAATTCAAAAAAGTGGCCGGAATTTTGAAGCGCCCTTGCAAGGCCTCCACCTGATCTTTCATCAAGGCAATGAGCGGAGAGAGGACCAGGGTCAGTCCCGGCAGTTCCATGGCCGGCAATTGATAACAAAGCGATTTCCCCGAGCCCGTCGGCATCACCACCACCGCGTCACGGCCCGCCAATACCGTCCGCACCACTTCCTCCTGCCCTTCCCGAAAGCGGTCAAAGCCGAAGTGTTTTCGCAGTGCGCTTTCCACCACGGTTTAGCCCTCCTCCGTCAAGGTAAAACAGGCGGACGGCATTTTGGGGTGGGTAAGTTCCAGACCAATGTGCCGGTGCCCGGCGCCGTCCAGGGCCCGGCGTATCGTGCCCATGGCCACGTTGGGGCAGTTGCACTCGGCGCTCAAATGGGCCAAATAAACCTTTTGCAGTTGGGGACCGGCCACGGCCAATAGCAAATCAACCGCCTGGTCGTTGGACAAGTGACCCTGCCGACCGGAGATCCGCTGTTTCAGAGACCAGGGCCGGGGGGCGTCGATCAACAGTTGATGGTCGTGATTGGCCTCCAGCACCAGCACATGACAGCCCCGCAACTGCGCTTTGATGAGATTGGTGGGCAGACCGATGTCGGTGGCGAAACCGATTTTGGTTTCCCGCCACTGGATCACAAAACCCACGGGATCATAGGCGTCGTGGGGGATACTGTATGGCATGAAAGTCAAATCCCCGATCTCAAAAGCGGCGCCATTGGTGAACACCTTCCACTGGAGGGCCTCGTAGCCTTTTTTGCGGGCCGCGCTTTGAATGGTGCCCGCATTGGCATAAAACGGCACCCCGTATTTGCGCTGCATCACCGGCAGGGCGGTGATGTGATCGGAATGCTCGTGGGTCACGCAAACCCCCTGTATCCGCGTCAGGGACGTTCCCAGCCCCTGCAGGGCGCTTTCGATGCGCTTGGTGCTGATCCCGGCATCGATCAACACTTCGGTTTCATCGGTGGCGAGGTAGGTGCAATTTCCGGTACTGCCGCTGGCAAGGGAACAAAGGGTCAAGGTTGGCATGGCGGAGGAACATGCACGAATCAGACGAAACTGGCAAGTGATTTCCGGGTGGTTCCGCTTGTTTTTTCCAGATAATCGAAAGATTCGTTTGGCTTTCTCCATGAGATCGGTAGCAATAAAATACATTCTGCCATGAACGCACCCGAAAACCCGGATTCCGAAGAAAACCACGACACCGACCCAAACCCGGCGAACATGGGCCATTGGCCCGCTCCTCCCCCCGGGCGCCTGCACCGACTTCCCATCATGCGGCGACAACCCGTGGGGCATTGCAATTATTGCGGCGCCCCCCTGTCCGGACACTTGTTTTTTTGTCAGGTGTGCGGAAAACCGTATCGAGAGGCGCCCGGCAGCAAAATGCTGCCCGTCCCCCTGTCCGACAAAGAACGGATCGAAGAAAAGGCGCCCTCCTTTTGGCCGGTGTTTTGGGCCTTTGCCTCGGCCCTTTTCGTGTCCGTTTTCCTGGGAATCATTTTTTTCGGGTTTGAACGGGAATACCAACTCTATCAATTGGTGCTCCAAACCTTCGCGCTTCTCGGCGTTACCCTGTTCTTGGGCGCGAAACATTTTTCGCTTTTGCAGGTGCAATTCAAGCAACCGGGCTTCGATCGCAGCGAAGCTTGGTTCGGGCTGATGGCATTGGTCCCCTTGCTTGCCCTGAATTGGTTTTGGCAGAAACAACAAAGCATGCTCAACGAGCAACGCCGGCTCCGCGAACAATTGCGCCAGGAACGCTTGCGCAACCAGTCCTTCCAGCAATACACCGCCGCGCGTTTGGATGTCCACGACCAGGCCCTCTCCCTGGATACCCGCTCCGCCGACGCCCCGCGCCTGGAATTGGATGACCCCCATGCGCCCCGGAGAGACGATGAGCAAACTTGAAGGCACCGTTCAAATCGGCGGACTGTTCGAGGGCCCCGTCCCTCCCGATGGCGAAGCCGCCCTGCACGCCTGGCGAACCCAATGCCAACGCGCGGGCTTCCACGTGGACATTTCCACGGACGGCGCCCTCTTTTCCGTCATCCCCCACTCCGAACGTTTTCATCCTTGGCAGGGCAAGGCCAGCCCCGAGGAAACCATCCGCGGCGCCTTGGAAGGTTTGCTCGCCTTGCTCGACGAGGAACAACAACGCTTTTGCATGAGCACCATTCGCAGCGCCGAAATCCTTCCGGGACTGGAAAGACAAACCGTGTACACCCTCGGCCCGGGCGGAACCCTGCAGGTGGAACAACGGGATGTCGACGCCGCCACCACCCCCCCCAAGGGCCTGCAAAACCCCGCCCAACTGAAAAAAACCATTCTCTTTTCCGCCATCGCCCTGATACTGGCCATCGGGCTCACCATCCCTTTCGTTCCGTATCAACAATGGTTTCGGCGCGGCATCGCCAACATCACCCGTGTCGACCCCGAAACCCTCACGCTCGATCCCGGCCCCTTTTCAACCTGGATCCTAACCCATCCCCTGACCCAAGCCCCCAACCGTTCCGCCCTCAGACTCTATTTCGACTTCGACCCGACCGACATCGAACGCGGATGGCGCGAGCAAACCGACCTCTCCGTCACTCTCGCCGCCGAAGACCTCATCCGGGGCCGCCTCAATGTCGAAGTCCGCGATATCGAGGGCAAGCTTTTGCACCGCGCGCAAGTTCGGCCCCTTGACGCCTCGGAAATCGAGGACGCTCCCGGCCAATACTACCTGTCCATCCCCTCCGTTCCCCGGGCCCACAGCCTGCACTTGACCTTGTAAAGATGCATCTGCCACCGGCGCTCCGAAAATGCCTGCCCGCGGCCTGGAGCCCCGAGTGTTGGTCCCGCCAATATGCCCGGGACCGAATTCGAGCCTGGCGGTATCGGCGAAAACACCCCGATCTGCCCTGGCTCACCGCCGACGCCAACGCGTTGTTGATCGAACACCTCTCTCCGGAGAGTCGGGTCCTGGAGTTCGGATGCGGCGGCAGCACCCTGTTTTTCGCGCGGAATTGCAGGGAAGTGATCTCCATCGAACACGATCCCGCCTGGCATCGAAGAGTGACCCGTCAATTGGCCCAAGAAAACTTGACGGCCAAAGTGGACCTGCGCCTGCTCCCCCCGTCATCCCATGCCGAAGCCGCCGCCCCGATCCCCGCGAAAAGTCTGGACCTGGTGTTGGTGGACGGCGTTCGCCGCGCCGATTGTGTCCTGGCCTGCATGGACAAACTCAAACCCCGGGGCCTGTTGGTCATCGACAACATCAACCGCCACATGCCCAACGACAGCCCCGGCCCCGATTCCCTCCGCGCCTGGAACAAACGGGACCCCGCACACATCCAGTGGCAAAACATCCACCAACAACTCGCCGCATGGGAACAAATCTGGACCAGCAATGGGGTTACGGACACCCTGCTGGCGTGGAAAACCTGAATCCGTGGGATCTTTTCGTTGCAACGGCACCCTTTTGAAACATTGCTGGTGAAACATTGCAAGAAACATTGCAACAGGTATTTTCTTACATCCGCATCACCGCCGTACTGACGGGGGGTGGGGAGTGAAGTGTTTAACACAGGAGCGCCGATCTCCACATCGGCATTGCGGTGGAAATGCAAAAGGGAGCGCCGGTCTCCGCACCGGCATTGCGGTGGAAATGCAAGCGCTGCGGAAATGCCCCCCTTCGCCCCGGCCGATGCGGAGATCGGCGCTCCTGTGCCCCTCCGCCCCTTCGTTCGATGTTCAACGTTCAATGTTGGACGTTCAACGTTCTCAACCCACGCCTCACTACGCCCCCTCTCGGCGGGGTCCGCCGAGCTACCCGCCCAAGCTGGTTTCGAGATCGCAGCAAAAAGACTTGTTCACGATTCATGAATCGTGTATATATTTGATTATGAATGGAAAAGACGTTCTAGTTTTAATTAAGATCCTCA
>PXAS01000455.1 GCA_003565815.1 PVC group bacterium | reverse complement strand
TTTTCTCCAATATAGCAACAGGCAATTCTTTTCTCGGACAAAGTTTCAGACAAAGCTCAAGACAAAGTTCGGGAAAAGGCAAGGCAATCCCCCTTCGCCCCTGCCAATGCGGCCATTGGCGCTCCCGTCCCCTTTGCCCCGTCCGGTTCGATGTTCGATGTTCGACGTCCAACGTTCGACGTTCGACGTTCAACGTTCGGATTTCCTTCCCAATATAGCAACAGGCAATTCTTTTCTCGGACAAAGTTTCAGACAAAGCTCAAGACAAAGTTCGGGAAAAGGCAAGGCAATCCCCTTCGCCCCTGCCAATGCGGCGATTGGCGCTCCTGTCCCCATTCTCCCCTCAAAAACCCAAGCCATAACCGAGGATCAGTGTAAATCAGTGTGGTCAGTGGTTGAATTTCCCATAAAGCACTCCACCGGCTTCCTGCTTCTTGCCTCATTTATGATCTTCGGTAACCAAAGTCACAAAACGAAGCAAAAGCCGCTCCACGGCGGTCATGCCGCCCAACTCCTCCCGAACGCGATGCGCCAGGACCGGATCGTCGGTAATCAGCCCGTCCACCCCCTGCAAGAGCAGGTCCACCATGCGCGATTTCCGGTTGATCGTCCACACATACACCTTCAGATCATTCCGCCGGGCCGCGCGCAAAAAACGGGGATTCACCGCCGGACGACTCACGGCGAGAAAATCAACGGGCAGACGACTCAAGTTTCCCACCGAAATGCCGGAGACAAATCCCACCTCCATGTCCGGCGCGATTTCACGCAATTGATGGACCGCGGGCAAGTCCAGGGACATGAGCACGACCTGGCCGGCCATGCCGCGCTCGCGAATGATTTTCACCACCGCTTCCCCCAAATCGGGTGAAAACCCGTAATATTTCAGTTCCACCATGAGTCGAATCCGTCCATCCGCCCGCTCCAGAAACTCCCCCAGCGTGGCCACGCGCCGCATTTCAGGGTCGGAACCATCATCGGGAACCTGCACCAACTCCCTCAACTCGGCGAACGTGGATCGGGTCACGACCAACGGAGAGCCGGCCATGCGCATCAGATCTTCGTCGTGTACGACCACGACCTGGCCGTCTCGGGTCAATTGCACGTCAATTTCCGTGTAATCCGCCTCCGCCGCGATTGCCGCCTCCAGGGCGGACAGGGTGTTTTCCGGCGCCGGGGGCGGTCCGCCCCGATGCGCGGAAATCATGACCGCGCCCACTTCGGGAATTCGCCGCAGCCCATGCAGACTGGCGAATCCGCTCAACAATGTCCACACCAACAGAAGCGGCACAAAGCGCTTTGGACGCAACCAGGGAACGAATTTTCGTCCCAAGTGAATGCCGATTTCATGTAGACTCGCTTCCGGTTTGGCCTCCTGATGCAACAAGGTTTCTTCATAATAAAATCCGGTCAACAAGGTCGCGCCGATGGAAAAAATCAAAAAACCCACCCCCAGGGACAAGAGAAACGACAAAATCACGAAACTCCCGGAAGCCATCACCAAAGGGCGAACGGATTCGAAGTGGAGGTCGATCCGAATCAGGAGGACGCGGGCCAAAACCAAAAGCAGGAAATCCAATGCCAAATGCAACAGCGTGCCCACCGACACCACCAGGGCCATGAGTTTCAGCAGACGCTTCCACCGGGACCCGGCCAGATGCCAGGCGCGTTTGACCGCTTCCCACAGGCGGTAGTCGCAGGTCAAATAGGCGGGCAGCATCAGCAACAGCCGGCCCAACAAAAACAGCGCCCCCGCCAACCAGAGCAACACCCAAAGTCCGGCCAGAATGCGGGCATGCAACCACTCAGGAGGTTGTACGGTCAAATAATAATTGATGTCGTACTCCCCCAAAAAGAATCGGTAAATCAACGCCAGCCCCCCCGCCAGGGGCAGCATCCACAGCAAAACCACGACCACCGCAACCATACACAGCACAAACAAGCGCGGCAGGGTGCGGAAAACGAGGCGCATGATATGCAACAAAGAATGCCGCCGCCCTTCCAAGTCCCAAGTCACAATGAGGAAGATCCCCGCAAAACGCACCACCACCCCCAAAATGGCCAGCGACGCCGCGAGAATGATGTGAAGCGCCCCCCGCGCACTGAGCACCCATTCCAGCAAATCCGCGTTGCCCACCACCGGGTCGCCCCCCCGAAAAAACTCCATCCCCAAAATGCGGCTGCCCAAGGGGGACAACACCGTTAAAAAGGCCGCCCATACACAGACCGTCCACGCCGCCATCGGCTTCCAAAGGCGCAACATCCGGCCTCTGGCGGTCACCAAGGTAGGGTCTTTGAAAAAGGCGGGAAATCGCATGAACGGCATTCAGGATGAAGATGAGCAGGGAGCTGGGGCTGGGAGCTGGGAGTGGTAACTTTTACACGATATTGAGATGAATCAAACAAGTTTTTCCCATTTTCCCTACTTCTCTCCTTCCCTCTTCTGACCTTCGCCCTCTCCTTCTCTATTTCTCTACGACTCCCCTTCGTCGGACGCGAAAACAAGGGTTTGCTTTCCGGGAACAAAACGCGTACATCCCATGGACATGGATCCTTTGCCTCTGTCCGACATTCCAAAAATTGCCGCGCGCCACGGCTTTGAATTGCAGGCGGAAGTCCTGAAATTGGATGATTCCGGCCTTGATTTCATGACCACCCTGGCCAAATCCCGGACGGACGGGCAAACCTGGGTGCTGCGTTTTCCGCGCCGGACGGACGTAATACCCGGTCTGCATCATGAGCGCGGTGTTTTGGATTTGGTGAGATCACGGTTACGGGTTTCCGTGCCGAATTGGCAAATCGTGACCGACGAAATGGTCGCCTATCCGGCCCTGGAGGGCGTTCCCGCAGGCACCATTGACCCGGAACTCGGGGACTACGTCTGGCAGATCGACCCCAATGCGCCGCCGGAATCCTACATCGCCAGTGTAGCCCGATTCCTCGTGCGCCTGCACGGTATCGACCGATCCGAAATCCAAAACGCCGGCTTCGCCACCCCGTCCATTGCCGAGGTGCGGAAGACGCTTGCTGAGAACATGGACCAAACCCGAAAATTGCTCGAAGTCCCCTATTCGCGCTGGGCCCGTTGGCGGGATTGGATCGAGAATGACACGCTCTGGCCGCCGGAAAGCCGTTTCATCCACGGCGACTTTCACCCCGGACACACTTTGGTCAACGCCAGCGGCACGTTGTCGGGCGTAATTGATTGGACGGAAGCCTGTATGGACGATCCCGGCAAGGATTTCGTCGTCTTTCACGCCGCCTTTGGCGAATCCGTTTTGCAAAACCTAATCGATCAATACCAAGCCGCCGGCGGAACCGTCTGGCCCGGCATGAAGCGGCACATCATCGAACGCTGGAACGCAAATCCCGTGGAATACGCCCTTTTCGCCCTGCGCACCGGCAACAAAACCCACATGGAAAACGCCCGCGCCTCCATGGAGTGGCCGCAATAGATCGTAGATCGTCAGGTCCCAAAAACTCTAAAAGCGGGACGCTGAAGCACTTATTCAAAGCTGTGGGTTACGGGTTCGGGTGGATCGGAACCGATTTCCAATCTAAAGGAATAGCGCTCGTCCAG
>PXAS01000420.1 GCA_003565815.1 PVC group bacterium | reverse complement strand
CAAAATAGGAGAAATGCCACTTTCCATCCAGGGGTTTGACCCACTTGGATTTGGCGGGATCCCGGGTCGCGGCCTTTTCGGGATCGGGAAACGGGAACAGAAAAGCGCGGGCGGGCAGACGGTTGATCTGCGTGAATTCGGGAATTTCCCAAATCCGGGGAAATGGGAACAGGGATTTTGCCATGGGTTATTCTCCGTCTTCCGACTTCAGACGCGCGTCCAAGGCGGCCAGTTCGCGGTAGCGTTCCGCCTGATAGGCCCAGACACTGTTCGGCACCAATTCCTCGATGGTTTCGTAGACGGGAATGGCCTCGGCATGACGTCCGAGTTTCTCAAGCGCGCGGGCCTGACCAAAGAGGGCCTGGGGATAAACCAAGCTGTCCGGGGACACTTCTTTGAAGCCGGCCAGGGCTTCCTCCAGTTTGCCCAGCTCTTCCAGCGCCATCAAGCGCCCCAACACCGCACGGCCCGCGAGGGGATGGCGGGGGGATTTGGCGAGGAAGCCCTCGAAAACCTGCATGGCTTCCTCGTGTTCGCCGTCCTGCGCGAGCATGTTGCCCAGTTGCAGCCGGGCCAAGGCGGCCTCGGGTTGATCCGGATAGGCTTCGATCACCTGCCGCAGGGCGTCGGGCGTGTAGGCGGTGCTGTAGTCCATGTAGACTTCCTGGCGCAGGCCCTCTTTGCGGCTTTGAAACCATTGGAAAATGGAGAAGGACAGCAATGCCAGCGCCACGGCGAGCAGCACCCACTGGGCGCTGCTTTTCAGTTTGTCCAGGGAGACTTCTTCATCTTCGACGGGCGGTAAGGTTTTTTGGGAGTTTGTGGCCATAATCTTGTTCTCGGTTTCAATGGGGTGCAGTACTAGCGTATTCGCCCCGTGATCGGCAAGCCCGGATTCACGCTATTCCACCACGATCCACCGGTAGCCATGGCGATATCCGGCTTCGGGGATGAGTTGGGGCTTTCCTGGGGTGATGTCTTCTTGAAAGGGAAAGTGTACATGTGCGGACAAGACGGCCAACACTTGGGCGCTGTCGCGCAACAATCCGGCCGCATGGCGGGTGGGGCCGGGATCAATGCCCGCACGCGTCCGCCCGGCGGCATCGGCCATGAGAATGGCCTGCCCGTGTTTGGCCACGGTCGCATCGCGCAGGGCGGGCGTGCTCAACGGGATATGCATCATCACCACCGTGGGCACGTCCTCCGCCAACTCCCGATCCAAAAAGGAAACCTGTTCGGTATCCAAAAAGTAGGTGCTGTTGTCCAAAGCGATGACCCGCAGGCCCTGAACGGACCGGCTCCAATACGAGGCCTGTCCCCGATAAATTTTTTCCAGACGGGGCAGCATGCTCGCCCGCAAGTCTTCCCAGCCGTCCTGCCCCGGATAAAACCAGTCGTGATTGCCGGGGACGCACCACACGGGACGGGGACAGGCCCCGAAAAGCCGCAGGGCCAATGCCACGTTTTCGGCGCTGGGGAAGTGGAACAGATCGCCTCCGCAGAGAATGATGTCGGCGCCGCCGGTGACGGCGCGGTCCAAATGCGATGCCAGTAGCGTCGAATTGGAACAGGGCAGATTGGGGACGGGGTTTTCTTTCCAGGCGTCCGACAGCAAGGGATCATTGTCGGCGACCTGCTGCAAATGGGTATCGGCAAAATAATAGAGGTGCAACGGACGGCAAAGTCCTTTGGCCAGCAAATGATCCTGCGCGGGGTCGGGTTGTGAATGCGTTTGGGGGTCTGTGGTCATCGGCGTTGGGCTTCCGAAAGGGCGCGCCGGGCATCCCGGTCCGCCTCCCGTTTTTTCAGGGTTTCACGTTTGTCGCCTTGGTTTTTGCCTTTGGCGACCCCCAGTTGCACCTTGATTTTCCCGCGGCGCAGATGCAAATCCAGGGGCACAAGCGTCAAACCTTCTTTGGAAAGTTGCCCGGAGAGTTTTCGGATTTCCCGTTTGTGCAGGAGCAGTTTGCGGATGCGGACGGGTTCGTGGTTAAAGCGGTTGCCATGGCTGTAGGCGCGGACATGGAGGTTGTGCAGGAATACTTCGCCCTTGTGTTCCACCGCGAAAGCCTCCTCAATGCTCAATTCATGGTTCCGAATGGCCTTGACCTCGGTGCCGCAGAGGGCGATGCCCGCCTCCAGTGTATCCAGGATATGATAATTGTGCCTGGCCTTCCGATTGGTGGCCAGCACGGGGTTGTTGGAAGCTTTGGAACTCATTCGGGAAGGGGACGGCAACCCGGAAGGTTACAGCGACAAGAGCTTGTCCGCCGCTTCCTCTTCCGTCACTTTTTTCGAGGAAGTCACGACTTCGGCATCCAACAAGCCTTCCATCACTTCTTTCAAAGCAATGTCCAGGTTTTCCTGGTGAGGGTGGTCCGGCTTGACCATGGGGCGCTGTCCCATGTTCAATTGCTTCACACGGCGGGATACCAAATTAATCAGCAGGGGTTTGTTGGGGATGCGCAAAACGGCGGCGTCGAGGTACTCAAAATTCATGAAAGAGACTCCAGAAAGAAAATGGGGGCGGGGTCAAAGGGGTGGGGAGATTGCACGGAACAAAGCCGTTTGTCAAGCGAAAAGAATCTTGTTTTTCTCCAAAATAATGTTGGCGAAACCCGGATAAATTGGGTACAATTCCCAAGTTATGGTTTACAACATTGCATTTTGCTCCAATCAGTGCAACCCTTACTACAATGAGGTGTCACAGGGCGTGACGGGCTTTCTCCAGACCGTCGGGGAGGCAAAATTAATGTCCCTCAAGGGGTTGCAACGATTCCCCCTGCAGGCCATGTCCCTGCTCAAACCCGATGGCGCCATTGCCGGACCGGTGACGGTCGAGGAATTCCACCAATTGTTCGTGGAGATCCCGGTGGTGGGGATCAGCAACGTGCTGGAATCCAAACCGTTTCCCTCGGTGATCAATGATGACCGCGAAGTCGGTCGACAAGCCACCCGCGCGATCATGGAGGCGGGATATGAGCGGATCGTGATTCTGGATTTCACCGACCATTTTTTCGTTCGCGAACGGGCTGAAGGCGCGATGGAGGCGGCCAAGGACTGGCAAATCCCCTGCCAACGCTTGAATATTCGTTTGCGGAAAGCCCATCAAGGCGAAGTCTTCCATGATATTTGGTCGGAATACCAGCGCCAACTGAAGGCGGAAATGAAGGCCCTCCCCAAGAATACGGGTATCGTGGCCCTCGAACCCCGCATTGCCATCGAATTGCTGGCTTTGCAAACGGAGATCGAACACTTCAATATCCCGGACGAAGTGGGCTTGGTGCTCGCGGATCTGCCGGAACCGGACATGGACGACACCGCCTACGTCAATTTGTCCGTGGAGGAGATCGGGAACAAAGCCGCGGAACTCCTGCTCGGCAAACTCAAAAATCCGGCCACAAACCTTCCCGCGGAAATTCAGGTCCCGCCCAAAGGCGTGATCTGGGGGAAAACCTTGCGCAACCTGGGAAAAACGGGAATGGCCGTCCACTGATTTTCGGACATTCACCCGGATTTCCGATAGACATCATGAAGCGCCCGGAGCGGGACGCTCCGCCTCCATACGTCGATTCCCAACGT
>PXAS01000075.1 GCA_003565815.1 PVC group bacterium | reverse complement strand
TCGGACTCCCCCGAAGGCTTTTTCCCATTTTCAGGGCTCTAAAACCACGATTTCTCAGTACCCTTGCACAAGACGGTACAACATATTGTGGTTAGTCCAGTAAAGTGAATACCCCTAAAATCAAATTTCCTCAAAATATCCACAGTTGGCACCATCTTCCGACTAACCATAAACCCCACTAATTCCTTGATGAGCGGCCAAGTCAATCATATCTTAACCCGCCAAGACGTATTTTCAACTTGCAAATAGGGGATGCGCAGTTATGAGTGCCCCACTTTTGATAGACCCCAACCTAGGACAACTACTTATGGAAACAAAAAATGAAGAAAAAGTGTCCGTTACAGATTTGGAAGCTTTCATGGCCCGGATTGACTGGGATGACTTTGACCGTCGAGTAATAGAAGAAAACACAAAGAACGCTGAAGCCTTCGAGCGGGCAAGGGCCAAGTCCTTGGAAAGTGCTGGCCAATACGTTCTGGTCTAATTCCAGCCGAAAATCACTCGTAACCCGCAGTACTTACGCTGCGGGTTTCCCATACCCGGCTTAGTTGATGGAAAAAACATTTATCATCACCACATTCCAATCTCATGAATTTCACCAGAAGTTCGAGGAGGTTGCCAAGCCCTATAACGGGAACCCCAAACCTCTCGATAATATTCTGGACATGCTCAAGGGGCCACCCCTTAGCTGCAAGACAGCGGTGTTCGAATACGATTATGTTGATCAAGACTACCTTGACGAATTTTCCGCATTCTACAGCAAATCCTTCAAATCCTATCCATCCCGCTGTGTACGTATCCTGTTTTTTGACAAAGATCTCACAGGTAGAGAACCACTCGAGATACATGCCGAACGCGACAGCTTCCTTGGCTACATGGTTTTGCGCCCGACCGATCTCCAACGGGTGGGACGCACCCTCCTACGCCCACCGATCCAAGATGGAAACAGTGAGTTTATTCATTGTGTGGCGCCATTCCGTACACATATTTGTGGGGACTGTTTCGTTGTAAGTGCCATGCCATTTATCCAACAGGATACTCAAGTAGGAGCATGCGCACAGGCTTCACTTTGGATGCTGGCCCGATACATGAGCCGACTTCCGCGCACTTTGCAGACCTCTTGCACATTGAGAATCGAAATACGGGAGAGTTTACTCAGAAAATATTCGCGAAATCCACACCATTTCAGCATATTCTCTTGTAAACACATTCATACCTCTGACCCGAATGGCACTAACTTAAGGGTTATTTGAAAGCGTGAAGGCTGGTGAAAATCTTCGTGTTTGCGGGACCCGAAACGGAGACCGCTTTGTGTGAAGAATCCATGGAAAAAGACTCAAAAATTAGTGCCATTCGGGGCTGCCCAAGATTTTTTAGTATCATGGCTCCCGTTTTCATGACGCTCTCCCCGGTTTTCCTGTCGTTCCGACCGTCGGAAAAGCGAATTTTTACTTTTCCGAGCATCGGAAACTGCCCGACATCCGAGAAATCACCTGCCACACCCGTTCGTGGCATCATCGAGGGGTTGTCACACAACAATTTACCGGCGAATGGGATTGCTTTCCCTGGTTTTTGCCTGGTTACACCACTCATGCGGTACACATGTTGTCATGTTGCACTACGCCCTTTCCCTTTCGGACAAGGCCAAGTAATAAAATGCTTCGGGCAAGGTTGATTTGATGCGGTTCAGTGGGGCTGAATCTTTCAGTTGGTACTCACGGATGAAGTCTGAATGGGTTTCGAGGGTGAAAGTGAGTGATTCTGGATCCGGGGTGACGGTGTTGTCCAGAATTCGGGTCAGGAGGCAGACTTTGGCGGCGGCAATTTTGGCTTCGAGATCGGTGCGGAACGGGTCTCTTACCAGATGGTTTTGCAGTCGTTTTATACCGTCGATCAGATCCGATACCATGGCCGTTTCGGGTTTCCCTCCCTTTACGCGATGAAGCAAAAGTTGTTTGGCGGTATGGTGACTGTCTTGAAGGGTATCGGCAATGCTGTGCTCTTCACCCCGATAATGCGACTCCATCCGGTGGCTTTCCTGGTAAGCCCTTCGAAAGACATCAAAATTCTGGAGACAACCATAAAGCTCTCCGATGTCGAATAGTTGCTTCACAACTTGCATGGTCATCGATTTACCCTTTTGGGTGCGGAACGGCACGCCAAGTGTTCGCGGAGCAAATGCGGTGAGTTTGTCTGCCAAAAGGGCCTCCGCAGTTGGGACGCGAACATTCAACTGCCCTTCAGTTTGGATGAACTCGGTTTTGATGGGAAGGCTGACACTTTCCAAAGCACAATTTTCTTCTTCCACCACATCCAGAAGGACAAAATCTTCTCTGTTGGTCAAACATGAGGTGTAGAAATACCGGAAATGCCTCCTGGCTGGCAACCCGCGAGCCCCCCGATCATCCTCATCCTGCCGAATGAAAGGGGCTTGCTTTCCAACTTCCCGGATTGTTCGCTCCAAAGCAGACCCTGAAACGGAAGTGACAATGTCTACGTCAATAGAAAGGCGTCTGATCCTGGGCAAATGAAGGAGCAGTGAGGTTCCACCTTTGAATAAAAACGGCATTCCGCTTTCCGTCAAAAGGCCAAGTAAAGCCAGGGCGTGAATGCTTTTTTCCAGCAAAAGTGGGTCCACCAAGCCAAATTGTCCTCGTTGAGCCTGCAGGTATTCACTGGTAAAGCATTCGCCGTCAATCATGCATTATCTCCAAAAAATCAGAATTTTTGGAGTTAATGCAATCAAAGACGGTGAGAGAGAGGTTCCTACGTCGTGCATATGAAACCAGCTCGGAAATTTTGACATGGCCCGCTCCCAGCAATCTGTTGACGGCCTGTTGTAGCTCATCGTTTTCCGCGAAAGCGAGTCGTTCATTTTCAACCAATAGGTCCACAAGCCATTTTTCCGGGGGAGCAATTCCATCCCGGGGGGAGGGCTCACGGCTCAAGGACGGGTACAGGATAAGAGGATTTTGGAGGCGGGATGAAAACTTTTCAAATGTTTCGCTATCCGGGTGAACAAGTACCTCAAACCCCGCGTCGAGCAATAATTCTGCTACCGTACTCATCGCATCCCGTTCCATGGAAACAAACTGGAATGATTTCGAAAGTAAATGATGCATGTAGGGATTGATCCATTCCGTGCTCCATGCGGACACAGACAACATGGGCAATCGTTTCGTGATTTCCCGTAGAGGTTTTGCAACGGTTGCGTCAGGAAACGTCAACGGTTCAGACAGACTGCTGTACCAGCCTTTTCCCGCATCATAAAGAATCCCTTGTTTGATGCAGTCTGAAAGGTAGTGTCGCAATGTGCTTGGACTTGGTTCCTTTCCAGTCGTGCGCGTTACGCTTTCCCAAACGGCATCATATGAGAAATAAGCAGTGTTTTCTATCAGGTGGGGAATAATCTTGTCTTGAAGTAGTTGTTTATGGGTCACGTTTCCCTCCCGGTACTGGAAATCGCCGGAGATCCGCGATCTGAGATCATCGCCTGTTCTCCCTCCGTCAACCCGAATAACCCGCACACAATCTCATCAATCCGGGATTCGAGAGTTTGAAGGGCTTCGGTATCCCCGGATTCTTT
>PXAS01000427.1 GCA_003565815.1 PVC group bacterium | reverse complement strand
TCCGCTGCATCCGTTTTCCGTCCGCACCCCGCGCCCGCGAGCAGCAACAGAATCAATGAAAACGAAAGGGCGGCCCCCTTCAGGATCGAAAGTCGAGAAAAAAACTGTTTCATGGACGGGTCTCCAAATAGGATTTCAACTGTTGCACCAAACCCTCTTTGGCTTCATCGGAAGCCAACCAGGCAAACCAGGAAATGGCTCGCTGGAACCGGGTCAAATCTTTCAAATACTGGTTCACCGCGATCACGGCGGCCTGTTCCGCAGCGAAGGCCCGTCCCTGCGCATCCAATACTTCCACGATATCGGCGGCTCCACTTTGATAGCGCTCTTGTACCAAATCGAGGGACTCCCGGGCTTTTTCCGCACGTATCCGGCTCAGCCGAATACCCGGTTGCGAAGCCATGAGGGTGGCATACCGGTCCGACACGCCCAATTCGATGTGCTGACGCGCCTCTTCGCGCACGGCCCGCAATTCCCGAACCTCCGCCCGGGTCCGATCCCGGTCCGCACGGCGGGTCCCGCTGTCAAATAACGGAATTTCCGCCACCACCGCGACCGACCACTCGTTTTCCGGCGGATCTTCCAAGGGAATCGGCAAACCCGCGTCTGCCAATCCCGCCCCCAAATCCGGACCCGCGGTCCTGCGGTCCGCCACGTGTTCCACCCGCGCCTGAAGTCCGATTTCGGGAACGAAACGGGAGCGCCCTTTGGAGGCGGCCAGCAGCTCCCCGGCTTCAATCGCCTCGTCCAGCGCCGCCAATGCCGGCGCGTTTCCCAAGGCAAACTCCGACCAGAAACCGGTCAACGCCCGAATCACCTGCATGCTCCCCGTGGCGAAGCCCAGGCGTTCATCCAGAAAATACGTTTCCGTATCCGCCAATTCCACCGCCTGCAAACGCCAATCCGAATCCACGGGCATGCCCATGGCCTGATTAAGTGCGGCGATGGCGGCGCGGCTTCGCGCTTCCGCAACCAACAGCGATGCCATCCGCGCCGCCTCCTCCGCCTCCCAGCGCATGGCGTCCTCCGGGGGCGTTTGACCGACCTCCACGCGCAGGCGGGCCAGGGCCAGCAAATCCCGGATCCGGTTCAACTGATCCCTCTCCACCCGCAACAACGCCCGCGCACTGAGGGCGTCGAAAAACCGTTCCGAAACGTGGGCGGTCACGTCCAAACGCGCCTCGTCCACTTCGAACGCGCGACGCCGATCCATCCTTCCTGAGGCCCGGGCCCGACTCAACACGCCGTCATTGTAAATCCATTGGCGGAGAACCGCCCCGCCCGCAAGTCGGCTGCGGGGCTGGAGACCCAAAGACGCCGCGGCCCGGTCCTGATCAATCTGACGATAGGAGCCCTCCAACCCCAATTGAGGCCCCAGGGCGCCGCGGGCCAGGCGGCGTTCCGCTTCGGCCCCCTCCACTGCCGCATCCGCCTTCTCCAGGCGGATGTGGTTTTCCCGCGCACGGGATATCGCTTCCGACAGCGAGAGCGGAATTCCGGCATCCTCTTCCTCACCGGTTTCGACGAACCTCGCCCGCAACAACACCCCCACCGAAGGACGATAGCCCACCATGCGCATCACGCGTTCGTTAAGGAAAAGTTGTTCGGTAACGGCCAGATCCACCGGCAACTCCGACGGACTGCGTCCTTCGCCCATGGCCAGCAAATTCAGGGCCATGCGGCGGGCCAGGCGGGGTTGATCCACCGAGGTCAGTCCCGCCAGCGCGCCCACGCGCACATCCATTAGACCCAACAGGGCAAAGGTCCTGATTTCCCGTCGGTTCAGCCCCTCGTACAGAACCCCGCGGGCGGCGTCATCCATGCGCAACATCGGGGTCACATACACCACGGAGGCGTCCCCCGGGACCTTATCCAGCGCCTCCCCGGGATCACCCCGCACCGCAATGAGATTCAACTCCGCCCCAATGGCACCGCCAAGTTCCTTGCGGTGTTCCTCGAGTTCCCGCATCCCCGAAACCAACGCCTCATCCATCAAGACATCCACCCGCTGCGGACGGAACAATTGATGCAGCTCCGCCAAATCCCGGCGAATGCGTTCATGGCTCACCACAAAGGCGAAATTGGGTTTCGCCGACGCCCCCGATTCGGTCAGGGGAATGTCGATCATGGACGGATCCTGCAAATACCCCGCCAAAACCGGTTTGGGCAAATTCCGGGCCGCATCCGCCGCGATTTGCGCCACCATCACCCCCGCCGCGAACACCACATCCACCTCCGGATCGGAAAGCGCCGCCTCCAGCACATCTTCAAAACGCTCCGCATCCCATTGCGCGTTGAAACGGTCTTCAAAGACAAAACGAACCGGACGACTGGAAAGCGCTTGGGCTTCCTCCTCCACTAGTTCGCTCAAATGGTCAAAATACCAACCGGGCCCGTCGAAAACCACCGCAACCGTGATCGATTCCGCCCCCACATGCGGGGCGAAGAGAAATTTGAGAATGAAAAAGCAAATGATGATGCGCATACAGGCTCCAGAATATCGGATATAGAAATATCATATATATACGATAAAGAAAGCATTTCAAAAGAGAAATTCACCGAAAACGCGGCATCCACGCGCTCCGGCGTCAGGGTGCCATTCGCACCGGAGGCGACGGGATGCAGTGCTCCCCCTGTTCACAAGCCCTCACCCCCCCCTCCCCCGGAACCCATGGTTTGGGAACCGGGGGCGGAGGTCCGGGGTTCACGAGGCTTTTTTGTATTCCTGTTTGTACTGCGGCAGTTGGACGGGTTGGATTCGTTGTCCCCGAACCCGCAGGCGGGAGCGACGCTGTCCATCCTTTTCCCAACTGTCGAACTGAAGGGAGCCCTCCACCAGAATGCCATCCCCTTTCTTGAAGGATTTTTCGATTTGTTCGGCCTGCTTTTCCCAAACGACCACATCCACGAATTGCATGCGGGTTTCCCATTCGCCGTTTTCCTTGCGGAAAGATTCGGGAATGCCAATGCCGATTTCAGCAAGCTTCGTCCCGCTTTTCAATTCGCGGATCTTGGGGTCCAGGGTGATTTTCCCGATGAGGTGTACGCTGTTCATGTTAATCATGATCTTTCACTTTCTTTTGATATGTTCTTGATGTGAACGGACCGTCCATTCACAATTCACCTCCCTACACCCAATGACTTTCCGGTTTTCCGCGAAAATCTTGAAAAAAATGAAAACGTATATCGGCCCCCGGTTCTACCGGGCAATCGACGCGCGGGACAAGCGATCATTGATGGCCCGTCCCAGACCTTCTTCCGGCACCCGCCAGGCCACGATTCGTCGGACGTCCGCCGCGTCCAGAGCGCGCATACAGGCAAACAGGCGGGTGGCGGCTTCCCGCAGATCTCCGCCGGGTGAAAGGATTTCCACGGGCCCCCGCAGGGAGGGAAACCGATCTTTTTGGGCCTGATCAAACAACAGCCACCCGGTGGCGCCTTCCTCAACCGGCGGAGACGCGTCTGTCGGCAATACATGCAAGGGGGTTTCAGGCGCATAGTGCCGGGCCAACATGCCGGGGGACTGCTCGCCGCGTCGGGCGAGATCGGGATCGTCCTCCGCGTCCCGCACCTCCATCCATTCCACGCCGTCCACCGTCTCCCGCAATTCCTCCAACGGCAAACCACCCAGCCGATACACCACCACCCGCCCGGGGGACGGGAAACCCACCACCGTGGATTCCACCCCCAGCGAACAGGGCCCCGCGTCCAATACTCCGGCAACTTGGGCGACGTCCCCCAACTCCTCGATCACATGCTCGGCCCGGGTCGGGCTGATGTGCCCGAAGCGGTTGGCGCTGGGCGCGGCCAGCGGCAAATCACATGCCGCCAACAAACGGCGGGCCACCGGATGCGAGGGGACCCGCAACGCAAGCGTGGGCAACCCGGCGGACAACAAATCCGGCATTTCCGGTTTCCGGGGAAGCACCAGCGTGAGCGGTCCCGGCCAAAACCGTTCCGCGAGCTGTTTCGCGACTTCCGGTACCGAGGCCGCCATGGCAAAGGCCGACGCCACATCCGTGGCATGCACAATCAGCGGGTCAAAGGTCGGTCGACCCTTGGCCGCGAAAATCGAAGCCACCACCTCGGGACAACGGGCGTTGCCCGCCAATCCGTAAACCGTTTCCGTGGGCATGCCCACCAACCGGCCCTCTCTCAAGGCATCTGCGGCTTGTTCAATATGGGATGTCGCGGGTTTCCAATGGTGCATGTTCCGCTTTTGTCCGGTGCATCTACAGTTTCAAGTGAATTCATAGATTTTCGGCACTGCGTCTCAATAGGCCCGCCAGCAGGCTTCATCCGCAAGCGAAGGGCATACAGGCGTGGAGAAGACCACTCGTGACCCCACAAAAAAAAGCGGAAAAATCATTTGCATCGAATGTCATGATATGCATGTTTGCATTTTGGAATCATTCAAATGAGAGAAAACACATATGAAAAATTTCGCGAAAAAAATGCCCCTCATCGCCATGTCATTGCTGACCATCCTCACGGGATGTGGAGACGGCAATGCGACCGGAAATGGCAATGGAAATGGAAATGGAAACGGGCGTCCCGCTGACGCCTCTTTGCCGGATCACATGGAGATCTTTGTCAACACGAAAAATCCGACTTGGACGAGTATCGAAGCGAGCTTGTGGATTTCGCGCCGGCGGGATGACCCCGGGCCCACCAAGACGGGACTTGTGTGGACGCGGGAAGGAGATCCAAGTCCGGACAATGCCCTCGGCAGTTTTTCGGGGGAAAGCTCCTCACTGAGCACTTTGATCGAAGATCTGGTTCCCGGTGAAACCTATCGGATCGCGGCTTACGCGGAGTTCGACGCCGGCACTCTGCACAGCGACATCACGGAGTTCACCATGCCGGAGGGCCCTGCGGTTGGCGTGGGAGAGGCCCACGAGGATGGCATCATCGTCTATTTTTTCAAAGAAGACGACCCCCATTACGTTGAGGGCGAGGTTCATGGCCTCTTGGCCGCGCCGATGGATGCGGGTGAATCGCAGTGGGGAGGACTGTGCGGCAGAGTCGGGGACTTGGCCGACAATCTTGGATCCGGTCTGGAAAACACCCGCGGAATTTTGGCGTATCACGAAGCCTTGGACAATTATTCCGAAAACCCCCAACAATGCCACGAGGAAAATGATGGAACGATCGCCGCGGAAATGGCGACATCGTTCCAGCATGGCGGGCATTCGGATTGGCACCTCCCTTCCCGGGATGAACTGCTTTTGCTGTATCGAAACCTACACGCCGAAGGCATTGGAGACTTCGCCCCGGCCAGGTATTGGTCTTCCAGTGAAGTACCCGAAGGGCATATCGGCAACGATCGCTTGGCGGCGAACGTCGATTTTTCGGACGGCGGCGGATGGACGACCGGAAAGGAACAGACCATGCGGGTGCGCCCGGTAAGGCGTTTCTGACCCTCAAGAAGAAGCTTCCCTTCACGATCTTGCACGCCTTCTCAGCAAATCTCCCACGGATTCATGCTTGATTTTCAACCTGACTGTGCTTGGGTTCTTTTATGTCATCTCATCAACATCAATCAAACTTCACGCTGCCGCTCGGCAGTACCGCCCCCGATTTTTCCCTGCCCGCCACGGACGGAAAAACCTATTCGCTCCAGGATTTTGCAGACGCAAAGGTCCTGGTGGTTTTCTTTACCTGCAACCACTGCCCGTTTGTCATTCAATCCGACGAACTCACCCGCGCCACCGCCGAAAAATTCGCGGACCGGGGGGTGAAATTCGTCGGCATTAACAGCAACAGCGTCAAAACGCACGCGAATGACGACTTCCCCCACATGGTGGAACGCATGGAAGAGCATCGGTTCCCGTGGACGTATCTGCGCGATGAATCCCAGGACACCGCCCGCGCCTACGGCGCTTTGCGCACCCCTCATTTTTATGTCTTCGACCAGGACCGCAAGCTCGTATACACCGGAAGAGGCGTGGACAGCCCCCGGCAGCCGGAAAAAGTGACCCAAAACGATTTGGAGGTCGCGCTCCAGGAACACTTGGACGGCAAACCCGTCACAACCCCCGTCACAAATCCCATTGGATGCAATGTCAAATGGGACGGGAAGGATGCGCACTGGATGCCCGCCGAGGCTTGCGATTTGGTCTGACCCGGTTCTGAACAAACAAACGGATTGGAGTTTGCAAATTCCGGGGGGAGTGTGGTAGGAATCCGGTAGAAACGGAGATCGTTTTTTTCTCTGACCCCGCCGGATTCCACCATGACCGTTGAACGTGCCATTGCCCGCGAAATTGCCGATCGGCTCCTTGACGGAGCCGACGAACAAAAACGTCTTCAAAATCTTGCTCCCCGGTCCGTAAAAGAGGAACCGGCGCACCCTCACATGCCCGCGGGAGGCGATCCCGGCCCCGAGGGTCTCGCGCTTCGCCGGCAGTACCTTCGGGATCTGGGGCATTCGCTCGACGCATTGTCCATCGACACCGGGGAAGATCTTCCGCCGCTCATCGAAAATCATATCGGCCACGCCCGCATTCCCATTGGCGTCATCGGGCCCTTGCGGATCAACGGCGGCGCCGCGCACGGGGACTATCATGTCCCCTTGGCCACCAGCGAAGGCGCCTTGGTGGCCTCCTACAACCGCGGCGCCTATGCCATCACCCGCTCCGGCGGCGCCGCCAGCCTCTGCCTGACCGAAGTGGTTTCGCGGGCCCCCTGTTTCTGCTTTGCCTCCATGGCCGAATCCCTGCGCTTTCTCAGTTGGGTTTTGGAACACTTCGAAACCTTTCGGACCATTGCCGCCGGCACCACCCGGCACGGGAAACTCACCGATATGCGCACGTCCCTGATCGGCAAGGAAGTCTACCTCATCTTCGATTACCACACCGGGGACGCCGCCGGCCAAAACATGGTCACCTTCGCCACCGACGCCATTTGCCGGCATTTGGTGGCCGAATCTCCGGTCCCTCCTGAACGCTGGTACATCGAAGGCAATCTCTCCGGAGACAAAAAAGCGACCATGCTTTCCTATCTGTATGCCCGGGGACGAAAAGCCATCGCCGAGGTGGAACTCCCGGCCAAAGTCCTGAGCCGGATCCTCCACACCAACGCCAGGGAAATGGTGCGTTATTGGGAAATTTCTTTTCTGGGCGGCACCCAAAGCGGCTCCATCGGGGTTCAGGGACACTACGCCAACGCACTCGCGGCCCTCTTTACCGCCTGCGGGCAGGACATCGCCTGCGTCTCCGAAGCTTCCGTGGGCCTTACGCGCATGGAAGCCCGGGCGGACGACAGCCTCTACGTCTCCGTGGTTCTCCCCAACCTGATCGTCGGCACCGTCGGCGGCGGCACCGGACTGCCCACCGCGCGCGAATGCCTGGACATGATCGGGTGCCGCGGAGAAGGCGGAGCCCGCAAATTCGCGGAGATCTGCGCCGCCACCGTTCTCGCAGGCGAAATCTCAATCATCGCCGCCATGGCCGCCGGACAATTCGCCGACGCCCATCGCCGTTTGGGTCGCCCCCATCGGAAAGCCCAGGACTCGCCCGCTTCATGAGCACGCCGGCATGAGCAGCCCCTCTTTGCACCGCGTGAAATTCGATTTCATTCGCTATGCGAATTGCTGGGAGGATGCCGACATCCTCTGCGAGGCCCTGCAACCCGCACCCGGAAAGCGGATTTTTTCCATCGCCTCCGGCGGCGACAATGCCTTTGCCCTGCTCGCCGAAGGCGCGGAAGTTTTGGCCGCGGACCTCAATCCCGCCCAGTTGGCGGTGGTCGAACTGAAATCCGTCGCCATCCGAACGCTGGAACGCGCGGAACTGCTGGCGTTTCTCGGCATTCAGCCCGCAAGCAACCGTCTGGAAACCTTCCAAAATCTCCGAGCCGACCTTTCTCCCGCTGCGCAAACCTGGTGGGACGCCCAGCCGGATGCCCTCGCCGCCGGGATCATCCATGCCGGCAAATTCGAACGCTTTCTCCGCACCTTCGGACAACGCATCCTCCCGCTCGTCCACCGCCGCCGCACCATCGAAGCCCTCATGCAGCCGCGTTCACCCGAAGACCGCAGCCGCTTTTACCGTCAGACCTGGGACAACCGCCGCTGGCGGGCCCTCTTCAAAATCGCCATGAGCCGCCCCGTGTTGGGACGCGGTGGACGGGATCCCGCGTTTTTCCAACACGTCGACGGCCCCGTCTCCATCCGTCTGCTTTCCCGCGTCGGACAGGCATTCCAAACCCTCCCCCTGGAGGAAAATCCCTGGCTCGATTATATTCTCCACGGCAACTTCACCCGCACCCTCCCCCGCTATCTACGCCCCGGCATCCTCGAATCCCTTCGCAAACGACTCGACCATCTCACCCTCGTTCATGGACCCGCGGGAAATCTCCCGGACGCGGGACGTTTCGACGGCTTCAACCTTTCCGATATTTTCGAGTACCTCGATCCCCCCGCCTGCAGCGAACTGTACGGGAAGCTCCTGGCCCAATCCAATCCCGGAGCCCGCCTGGCCTACTGGAACATGCTCGTCCCCCGCGCCGTCCCCCTCGCTTTGGCCGAGCAGGTGACCCCGCTCACCGAACTTGCCGCCGAGTGCTTCGCCCGCGACGGCGCATTTTTTTACAGCGATTTCGTGGTGGAGGAGGTCGTATGAGCCCCGACCTGTGGGCCGCCACAGGCATTGGTTTCGGTTTTTTGGCCATTCTCGTCCTCGCCGAAGTCTCCCGAAAATCTTGGCACCTGTCCACGGAATCCAGCCGGAAAATCGTACATGTGGGCGGCGGCCTCCTGACCCTTCCCCTGCCCTGGCTGGTGACATCCCCACACGTGGTCCTCGGCCTGGCCGTCGCCAGTTCCATTCTTTTATTTGCCGGAAGAAAATTGAAAACGCTCAAAAGCGTGCATGCCGTCCATCGCCGCACCGGGGGCAGCGAATACTTTCCCCTGGCCGTGGCGCTCCTTTTCGTCCTCAGCCTCGATCGGGAATGGCTCTACCTCGCCTCCATGCTGGTCCTGGCCGTGGCCGACGCCGGTGCCGCCCTCATCGGCTCACGGCACGGACGTCTGCGGTATTGGGTGGAGCAGGAGGACAAAAGCGTGGAGGGATCCCTGGTGTTTCTCCTCCTCGCCTGGCCCGTCATTTTCCTGCCCTCGTTTCTGCTCACTGAACTCCCCCTGTCCATCCTCCTGCCCGGCACGCTCATCGTCGCGCTTCTGGTGACCGGATTCGAAGCCATCTCCACCGGCGGCACCGACAACCTCTTCGTCCCCATTGGCGTCTGCGTCATCCTCCCCAAAATCACCGCCCAACCCGCCGAGGAAATTCACTCCCAACTTTTAGGTCTCCTGGCCATGTTTCCGCTGGGCGGATGGCTGGCTTGGCGAACGCGCACCTTTCACGCCGGGGGCGCCATCGCCATCCTCATGTTTTGTTACGGCGCCTGGACCCTGGCCTCCGAACGTTGGGCCGTTGCCCCCCTCGCCGGCTTCGTCACCTATGCGCTGGGACGTCGCATTCTTCCCGCGCGTCCCGAACGGGAAGCGCCCGTACGCGTGGTGATCGTGTTTCGCACCGTGGTCACCGCCCTCTTGCTCCTCGTTATCGCCAACCTGCACCATCTCCACGAACCCCTGGGCGAAGCCTATGCCATGGCCGTGGCCGCGGGGATCGTTCATTCCCTCTGGAACCACTGGCAGATTCGAAATGAAGGGAAGCGCGGCCGCGAAATTCTCTACTGCGCCTTGACGATATGCTCTCTCTGGATCAGCCTCGCCGTCCTCGACGCCGCCAAGCCCCTCGCCTTTCTCCTTCTGCTGCTCCTTCCCGCCGCCAATACCCTCTGTCAAAAAATCACCCACCGCCCGCCCCAACCCTGGGGCGCTTTCCAACTCTCCCTGACCCTGATTGCGACCATCACCACCGCGATCAATTCATGAACTTTCCGAGGGCGTTCGCGCCATTCAACCCACAGGTTCTGGGTATTGCTGACCAAGGGTCGAAATTTTTGGCGCACCACATTTGCCGCCTTTTTGGCAACGATTCTTTTCTTCCCCTCCTTCTTTCTACCGTTTTTATTGACCATGCTCCTGAGTCCGTACAGCGAACACCACGGGTTTTGGTTTGTCCTGATATGGGGCGTGCTGATCGGAATCCCGTGGCTGACCGGTTTGTTTTATCACTTGGCCCAACCTTCTTCCAGAACTCATTGACGCCCTCCCTATCCCGTGATCGAACGGCCGCGACAGGGATTGTGGATGGAACAGTTTCAGCGACTTCAGGATCATGGCGATTTGCTGGTCCTGGATCGGTCCGAAAATCCCGGACGCCCCATCAGCCACGACTTCCACGTATTGCGCGCTGATGCGTCCGCGCGAGACGCTCCAATGTGGGTGCGCATTAAATTCCGTGTAGATGTCGAGCGGCTGGGATTGGCGTTCTCCAAGAGGCAGGCGCACTTTTTGTAGCCGTGTTTTCAAAAAATCATGCGACACTCATTTCTGGAAGCGCCCTAAAGTCCTTGCAGATTCCGCAAAAAATTCACCATTCCCCAAAGAAACACACCCGCGCCGATGAGGGGGAGTATCCAGAGGAGGAGTTGTTCCACGGCTTGGAGGGCGATGTGATCGAGGCCCGCGTCATTAGGATCCCCGGGGTTGTAGAGCACGTCCACTTTTTGGCCCCGCCGCAGGGTTTCCCAACTCGCGCCCGTTTCGGAGACCACCCGGTGCCGGACGCCGTTCACTTCAAAGACCACCACCGGATGGCGGGTGGGCACTTGGCGGCTGCCCACGGACATGTCCACGCTTCGTCCAATCCGGGTTTCTTCGTCAACCACCTCGCCGCGCACGCGCTCGGTGCGCCTTCGCTTGAGTTTGGCCGCCTCCCATTTGGCGTGCAGGGGGTAACAGAGGAACACCAAACCGATGAACGCGAAGAACGGATATTGGGGATCTTTGAGGAGGGCTTCTTTCAAGGCTTGCATGGAATGGTTTGTGTTACGGGCAGGAACCCAGGATGCAGAAGTTGGTGGCCTCGTTGCGGACGCCCGCGCAGCTTGAGCCGTAATGAATGCTGAACCCGAAGGCCGATCCGCTGAAGGCGCAGGCGGAGGCCGGGTTGAAGTTGAGGGAAACGTTTCGGGGCAACACGCAGAAATTGCCGGACATGGAACCCGCAACCACCGGGGCGGCGGTCCCGCTGGCGGTAATGGAGAGGTTGAGGTTCTGGCGGCAGGTGACAAACATCTGGCGGGCTTTGAGATCGAAAGTGACCCGCGAGGAGGCGTCACGACGAAGGCGCATGTGGTTTTGGGCGAGAGACCCGCTCGCCGGACCCTGCACGTTCATCCCCGCGAATGCGAGGGTACCCGGCAGGGGGAGGCGTCCGGTGTCGAAGGTGCCATTGGAAGCGAATCGAATGCCGGGCAGATCCACGCCGTTGGGCAGGGTGTAGCCGCTGGCGTCGCCGGCGCTGGTTTCCAGGCGCAGGGACGGGACCTCCAGCGCCAGCGCGCCGGGACTAATTTCGAGCAGCAAAGCGGTGGCGTCGCCGGTGTTGCGGAGACGGAATCGGTTTTGGGTATCGATCCGCAGTTCCCCGCTGTCGGGCAGTGCTCCCGTGAGCAAGAGGTTTCCGGCGGAATCCACTACCCCGGCCACGGTCATGACGAGGTTGTTGTTGAAGCGGAAATCGAGGTCGTGGAGATCGAGACGAATGGTGCCGTCCGCGGTTCGGCGCAGGCGGATGTCCCCCCAATCGACCCGGAAGGGTCCGCTGTTGAAGAGTGTGGCGGGCACGGGGGTGCCGGCGGCGGCAAAGAGGTCGGAGAGACCGACGTCAAACTCTCCGCCGCCAAGGGTGAACGCGAAATTGCGGTCCACCGCGTAGAGGGTGTTCGGCAACTGGATGAGCCGGAGTCCGCCGTTGAAGGTGAGGTTGAAGCCGGAGGGAACGGTGGTCGCCAGCCAGCCCAGTTCCACCCGGCCTTTTTTGAACTCCACCATGCGGGGGACGGGTTTGAAATCCTCGAGGAGGTCAAACGCGAGCGTCCACGCGCCGGGATCGCTCCCCTGCCCTTGTTCGAAGGCGATTTCGGCCATGCCGTCGGGCACCACCGGATACCCGTAGAGACTGAGACTGGGGGGGCTCGCGGTCATGCGGAAAAAATCCCCGGCGACCGCGTCCACCCGCCAGTTGCCTTCGCCCAGGCGGACGATGGTGTGGACCCCGGGCGCGGGCAGGTCCATCGCCGGACTGTTGAGCCAGCCTTCGATGCGTTCGGGACTGATGAGAAGTTCCCCGGTGATGGCCAGGGGCGCGTCCTGGAACTGGGGCAGAGTGAGGTGTCCGTTGGTGATGCGCAGGAAGGGTCCGGCGGGCGCGGTGGCGAGGGCTTGGATCAGCGGATCTCCCCCGGGGGGCAGCAAGGGCGGCGGCGGAACGGGGGGGCACTTGGACTTCGACGGGTGTGAAGGCGGCGGTGTGGGTGGCGGGGACGGTGCGGCTGGCGGTGAGGTCGAAACTTTGTCCGGGGGCGCCGGACCAGCCTGCGAAGGCGAATTCCATGGCGGCGCCTTCCGGGTCCAACACCACGCTGTCGCCGACGCTGATTCGGTGGGTGGACCCCTCGATCCATTCGCGGGCGCCGGGCGCGCCGCTGGCGTAGGGCACCACGGCGAACGAAACCGGAGCGGTGTGCGCGACTCCGTCGATGGTCACGGGCAGGCCCTGGGGCTGGGTGTTGAAGGTGACGAGGCGGGGGTTGGGGGTCACGCGGGCGCGGAGCGCGGTGGTGTGGAGCGGATCATCGGCCCCGGTGCGGATGGTGAGGCGGGCGCGGTGGTCTCCGTAAAGGGGCGACTTGGAGGCCAGCCGCCGGATTTCGCCCGTGGAAAGGGCGCGGGGAACCAGCAGCACGTCGTCCATGCTCCCCTGGAATCGATTTCCGATTAAGGAAGAAAACACATGTTCCGCGCCAAGAATCCAGGGCAATCCCGCCCCGTCGCCAAAGGTCACGGGAAGCGTGCCCTGCCCGGCGGGGCTTCCATTGATGTGCAGTGTGAAATGCGTGTTGCCCCCGGACTCCTGGAAGTTGAAGGCCACATGGTGCCATCCCGTTTCGGGAACGGGCCCCACGACCACGTTGTTGCCGCGCATGCGCGCATGATACCCGCCCGTCGTCAGGGCAAGTCGCAACACATCGGCGCCATTGGACTGTTCTTTTGCGATGAGGGTGTGGGTGCCCGTGAGCGACTCCGGGGCGATCCACATGGCGATGGCATAGCTCTCCGTCAGGGTGTCCGGTCCGGGAACGGTGTTCAGCAACAGGTGCTGCGCCCCGTTGAAATGCAGACAGCGGTCGCGGTGTTGGGACAGGGCCAGCGCGGGGCGGGTGGACTCCGCCTGCTGGACGACATGGGCGTGGCGGACATTGGGGGAGTCGTCGGTGAGGATTTCCGCGCCCCATTCGTTTTCAAAGCGGAAATAAAATTCGGGGCGGAGCTGTTCGGCGATGGACTCGTCCTCGGTGGCGTCGAATCGCACGACGAGATTGTGGGTCTGAAAGGGTCCGAGGGATGTGGGCATCGTGCCCAGCAAACGGAAACGTTCGCGGGGTTCGTCGCTTTCGATGCGGATTTCGTGAATGGTCAGCGGATCCGATCCCAAATTGGTCAGGGGAATGGTCCGGTTGGCGCCCGCCCCGGGAGAGAGCGAACCCCAGTCCATGTCGTCCAGGGCGGAGAGCAGCCGGTTATCCGTGGAGGGGGGCGGGGTGTACCGCCACACCGTGGCCTGACCGTTCAGCGCCCCGCCCGTCCAGGCACGGTCCGCGTCCAGCGAGTGCACGCTGTTGAGCGTCGCGGCCTCGCCGGTGTCGAAATTGAGTTTCCAGGTGTGCCCGAAATCCCGGGAATCAAAGATTTTGGATTCCCCGACCACCCACACGGCACTGGCGTTGCCGGAATGCACACTGGAGAGATTTGTGGTGCCAAATACTTCCGCGTCTTTGGCCGGAAACCATGGGGAGGTCATGTTTCCAGTCCACATGATGAAATTACCGGATTCGCCCACAGCCCAACCAATGGCCTGCTGTGCGCCATAAAAGAAGAAAGTAGGCAGAATATGGATATCATGAAAGGTGTAGGGGGTGCGAACGATTTCAGAACTACTGTCCCAATCCCCGGGGGATCCGTTGATGTCGTTGACGCGCACAAAAAGACCCGGACCGGAAGCGGCGAAGGAGATGTTCCACAAGGACGAGGGGAATCCTCCGCTTTGAAATGCAAACTGCGACACAGGCCCGCCGGCAAATAAACCGGGGCGGTTGGGGGACACAAACCAGGTTGACCCGCCATTGGATGAATTCCACAAATTTCCCTCAGCCGGATCAAGTGTGGATGTGCTCACCCACACGTCCGTGCCCACGCTGAGTACCGAAACATCCGCCAAGGGATGGGGTTGGTGAGTCTCTCCGACGGGTATGGGGGTGAGGTTCGACCAGCCGGGAGTTTGAAACAACGTCGTGCTGGTCGTTCCGCGCAGCAGAATACCCACATCTCCGTGGTTGCGGTCGGGGGAGAAACCCGCCAAATAAATGTGGTCGTGCACGATTCCCGAAGCGTTCTCATGCCGAACGGCGTCAATCGCCTCCATGCGCAAGATCCCCCAGGTGGTGGGCAGGGTATTCCCAACCCACGTTTCGCCGCCGTTGTTGGTGCGGAAAAACAGCGAGGGGCCGGATGTGGGTGTCACCAAAGCATATCCCCGGGTTTCCGAAGTGAACCGCACACCTTTCACCTCGCCGGTCACGGGCTGTCCGCCGTGCAGGAGCGTAACGGGCCGCCAGGTGCGTTCGTCGGCGCGGCCTTCCAGGGGCACGCGGAAGACGGGGCGCAGGGGGTCGTTGGTGGAGATCACCACTTCGGCGCTGTCGAGGGTGGAAGGGGCGGTGGGCAGATAGCGGACGCGCAGGGTCAGACTCCCGCCGGGCGGCAGGCTGGAGAGGCTGGTCTGCGCGAGTTGGAAGCGGGCCGCGGCCGGGCCCTGAAGGGCCACGCCGGTGATGCCCAGCGGCTGACGACCCCGGTTGGTGACGCGGAGGGAGCGGGTTTGAGGTTCGGCCACCAGGACAAAGCCAAAATCCAGTTTGCCGGGATAAAAGGTCATGAACGCCCCGGTGGGCGCGACATTGGGACGGTATTGGATTTCGTGATACTGGCCCGCGGCCCAGGCGTGGTATTGGGTGGTTGCTCCGCCGGGATGGCGGACCACGTCCACGGCCTGCGGCTGGCCGGAAAGTCCGTCCTGCACCACCTGCCAATCCGCACCCTGGTTCGAACTGGTGAGATAGACGCCGTTGTCGCCCACCAC
>PXAS01000264.1 GCA_003565815.1 PVC group bacterium | reverse complement strand
TGGCTACGCCGGACAACGGATGCTAAGAAATCCGTAAACCTTTTTAAAAAAGGGATGATTCGTGATCTCATTTGATAGAATTCCAGGAATGAAAAGGAGCGGAGTTGAAACTTTTCTTTGCGAAGAAAATTTTATCCAAATTGAACATCCGTTGTCCGGCAAAGCTATCCGTTGGATCCCATATCCGGGGTAGTTCATCGCATGCTAGAGCCCGTTCGAAAAGGGTTTCAAGATGATTCAAGCGAAATAATGGGCTTAGATTGAAGTGTTTAGACGTGCCACAAAACAGGAGGATGGCCTTTCCAGGCCGTCACCGGAGACTCTGGAGACTACGTGTCGGGCTAAAAGCCCAACCTCCTCTTGATTTTCTTCCAAATATCTTGAAACCCTTTTCGAATGGGCTCATGCTAATCCACATTTGCCGAAAAACAGGCTTTTTCCTGTATCCGTTTCCTGACAGGCTTTTTCTCTCATTAGAAAAATCAGCCGTACTTTACCTTCTTGGAATGTGTTTCGTGGTTGACCCACAATGAATCCATGCATGTTGCATGGGAGATGCAGGTCATCCATGTCGCACAAGCTTGTTTGTGCGACATTGGTGGCACACAAAATGGGTTGCGCGTCACTCATGGCACGCAAACCGGCTTGAGTGCCGCGCGCGGCACTCAAAGAAGCTTGTGTGTCATAGACGATCACAAAAGCGCTCCTGTTGGGTGATGGAGACGAGGCGAGAGAAGGCAAGAACGGCGGGCCGTCGTCCAGAGCCGGGTTCATGAACCGCAAGGATGCCGCTTTGTTGCAGTTCCTCCAAAATGCGGAAAGCGGTTCTCCGGGCGAGGCCGGTGCGCTTCACGAAGTCGGGTGCAGTCAAAAAAGGACGGTCGAACAGGGCATCCAGGGTTTGCAGCGCGTACTGGGATCGGGTGACGGTGTTGATTTCCTCTTTCATCCGGTTGTAAAGCGTGAGGATCGCGCCCGCACGGCGGGTGTTGAGTTCGGCCTGTTCCACCACCGCAGTGAGGAAAAAATCGACCCAACCCTGCCAATCGTCTTTTTCGGATATCGCGCCCAGGTGATCATAGTAAGCGGGCCGATGCTCCTCGAAGTATTCACTGATATAGAAGGTGGGCGATGAGATCAGTCCTTTTTCATACAGGATCAGGGGAATCAGCATCCGCCCCAGTCGGCCATTGCCATCGAGAAAGGGGTGCAGCAGTTCGAATTGCGCATGGGCCAATGCGGTTTGCACAATGACATCCCGCTGGGTCACGGAGAGGAAGTCGGCCAGCCCTGCCAAAGCGTCTTCAAGGGCATCGGGTGGAGGCGGAATGAAAATCGCTTTTTCAATCGGTTCGCCCCGGTAGCCGATATAATTCTGAATGGTCCGGATTTTGCCAGGGGTCTTGCCTTCGCCGCGAACGCCGGCCATGAGAATTTTATGGATGCTGCACAGAGTCTTGAGGTCAAGACTGGATTTTTTCATCCAGGGCACCGCCTGCCGCATGGCCTGCCGGTAGTTCTGGACCTCCTGGATGTCGTCTTTCCGTTCGGCGTCTTTCCGGGGGGCCGCGTCCTGGCGGAGGACATCCTCCAAACTTGCCTGCGTCCCTTCGATCCGGGAACTGAGCACCGCCTCCTGGGTGGTCAGGGGGGAGAGCAACAGCTCCGGATTGACCATGGCGTGGAGCAGGCCGTCAAACCGGGCCACGGCGGCCTGTGCCATCCCCAAGCGGGGAATCATCTCCGCCCACGCCAGATCGGCGATTGGAATGGATTTCGGTTTGTAAGGCGTTTTCATAGGTTCTTTCATTCCAGAAGAAACAAAATTCTGGGGTCCCTGATTATGTGGAAGCTGGGGATATACCGGGCGTAATCCTCCACCACCTTGGAGCGAAGCTCAAAAACGTTCACAAAACGCCTCCATTGAGCGGCATGAGTTCTGGGGAAACACCCCCATAAGAAAATGGGACATCATTTGCATAAAGTATACTGTTACAACAGAAGCCACAATCACCACAAGAATATTTAATTTCAAGCAATATCACACAGTGCGATTTCAAAAACAGCACCTGATCGGCTTCTGTAGAATTGAAAGGCATTTAATCCGTGTTTACTTGGCTTTGTGGATCTTAGTCACGGGCCTGGTATCCGCCGCCCGGGATGGATAGGGTTTGATTGGGAGGTTGGTCCGGAGTCGTGGTCTGTCTCCCCCCCAGTTCTTCATGGTGGTTCCCGTGAAAAGGATGCCGTATGAACCCTTTACGTAACATGCAGTGTTAGCTGTAACCTCTTATAAACACAGGGGGGAAAAGGGGGAACGGGGGTGGGGGTAGGGGGGGTGGGGGAAGCATCCCCCTGGGGGGGGCACCCGTCACCCGACCATGTCAAAGCGATACGCGTTGACTGATTTTTTTTGCCGGTCATGACGCCGATCATACGTACGCGGGCAGCCACGCGCATGCCATTCTCGGATCACGCAGTGGACCGCTGCGAGAAACATTTGTGGGGCCTGACGGATAATAGACACCATGTCCTTGTCTCCGTTGACCGAAAAGTCGGTTCCGAGGGGCTGTTTTCGGATATGGATGGTCAGGGGGCGTGCTCCCCAAAAGCAAGCGGACCATAAGCCCCTTGCCGCATTGCGGCTGATCTCCAAAAATGCCGTAGACGGGGGCTCGTTCACTATCGAGGACGGGGATTTTTTGCCCCTCGGCTTCAAAATGCCATGCATATTGGATTCCGTGTTGAAACCAAGGCGAGGAAAATTCTCCGGGCACAGGGGCGGAGGAAAGAACATCCACAAGGATCTCTCCGTGTATCCAACGACAGCGGGGTGCATGCTCAGACGTATCGTTGCGCCAACCGGCGTCCCTCAGACAACCTTCAATGTCCTGATAGGCCAGAATGGATGCAGCCTGAATGACCACATCCACATCCTTGGTCGGCCGCACGATAAACAGATCGGGATGATCAAGAAACAAGGGAACGACGGCCCCACCCGTGAAGGCGTGGGGAATTCCAATTCGCTTCAATTCAATCTCGATTTCTGTGAGAGGTTTAATGTTATCCTGCCACACTGGAAAGCCTTTCTTTGACCCATTGGGTTGCGAGGTTGCGTTCCCGTGCTCGTCCGCCGCGAATCACATCGAGAACCACGAGCCAAGCGTAGAGGTCGGGGTCCTGCTTGGCGGCGTAAGGGGCGGAGGTGAAAATCGGTTCAACCAGCTCACCGCGCCGGGTCCCCTCGGCATCGGGCCAGACCCAGATGTCATCGGGATGTTCCGGAAACCATTCGGTAAATGGTGGCGAGGCCAGTCCGGTGGGCATTCCGCGCCCGCGACTGCTCCGCACCAGGGGAATGAAATACCGAATTCCATATAGAAACCACTCCTCCATGGCGTGGGGGATCGCCTCGTGACGGTCGGCGGACAGGAGTCCGGACTTTACACCTTTGCGAACCGCCTGATGCACCGCCCCAACGCTCATCCCAAGATCACGCGCCAGTTCCTGATAGGATTTTCGCTGCCCCAGGTTGAGGATCTTAATTAAAACTAGAACGTCTTTTCCATTCATAATCAAATATATACACGATTCAT
>PXAS01000425.1 GCA_003565815.1 PVC group bacterium | reverse complement strand
GGCCCAAGCCGAAAATGCCCCTGAATTTCAGGAAATCGTCGTGATGCCGCCGCATCGTCTCCTCAAGCTCTCTTGGCCCGATCATTCCACATCGGAATAAACAGGTATGGGGAAGTCCCGCTTGTTCAACCCAACCTTGAGTGCCGCCGACTTCGCCACCATCAGGTCCCATTCGCTTTCGAGATCGCTGAGGATCCGGTGCCAGAAATCGGGGACCTCTTTTTCCGCGGGTTCATGTTCGGCGGTCAATTGTTCGTAACAGGCCAGCACCCGTTCCGCGCAGACGCTTGTGGCATAGGGTTCCGCGCTGGCGCGGGCCGCCTTCGAACAGGCCTCAAACGTATCCGCATCGTCCAGCAATTTCGCAAGAGATTCGGCAAACTCCGCCGGGGAGGCTTCCGCGGGCAAGAGGAAGCCGTTTTTCCCGTCCACCAAAATTTCGCGCACGCCGGGACCCTCCAATGCGATCACCGGGTTGCCGGCGGCCAACGCTTCCGCCAACACAATGCCTTGGGTTTCCGTTTGCGAGGCAAACACAAAGCAATCCATGGCCGCATAGGCATTCAAGAGGTCCTGACCCGAGAGTTTGCCCACCGCGAAAATTTGCGACTCCGACGCATCCCGTTTCAAAATCGAAATCATCTCCGCGCGCGCGTTTCCGTCACCGACCGCCAAAAACACCGATTTCGGGTGTTCCTTGAGGTGGCGGGCCACGGATTCGGCCAGATAGGGAAGGTTTTTTTCCGTGGCCATCCGCCCCACGGTGCCAATGACGGTTGCATCTGCGGGAATTCCCTTGGTTTCGCGGAAGTCGGCCCCCTGGTTTCCCGCGAAGATGTCCAAATCGATCCCGGTGGGAATGGCTTCGATCCGGGTTTCCACCTCGCGTTTGCGCAGCAGGTCGGCAATGCTTTCGCTGGGGGCCACGATCAGATCGCACAAATTGCAATATTCGGTGGCCAGTTTCACCGCCATGCGTTTGATGGCCGGGGAATCCAGCGGCACATAATGGGTGTAGCGTTCATACAGCGTGTGATGGGTGAACACGATGGGGATTTCCCAACGCCTCGCGATCCGCAAGGCCGCGTCTCCCAGCAAGAAGGGGTGGTGGCTGTGCACGATGTCGGGCTTGAAGGCTTCGACAAAATTTCCCACCACGTTCGGAATCGGAATGCGCACGCTGAAATCGCTGCCGTTGAATTTTTGAATGGCGGGGACCCGCAAGACATTTTGGTCCTCCGCCGCACCTTCGAATTCGGGGGCGACAATGCGCACCTGGTGTCCCCTTTTACGGAAGGCGGTTTCCAAGGTGTGAACGGATTTCGCAACCCCGCCCACATGCGGCAAATACGTGTTGGTGAAAAACAGGATTTTCATGAGGTTGCTTTTTCGAGTTGATAGACAAACGGTTTGACTTCGGAAGCGGCATATCCGTTCACGCGAACGTCAATCCGCGGGGAGTCCCCCCTCCATTCTCCCTCAACCATGACTTGCCCGTTGGCGATCCGCGCGCACACGGGTCCCCAGGCGGTCAGGGTGGGGCCGAAGAAAAGTTCGTCGCCGGATTCCAGCCATTCGGGCAGCAGTCCCGAGCCGATGACCAGGTGGTCCGCTTCTTCGCGGACAAAGCAGTTGCGCATCATCATGATCCACTCCGCCGCCGCCCAGCCATGTTGGCCATCCCCCATGCATCCCCCGAGGGTGATGGGGTGGATGGCCTCCGGCCATTGTCCGGTGGGGGACGCCAGTGCGGCCACTTTGCGCATGATGTCCGCAAATCCCGGGTCGCCGGCCCGCAACAGGGTTTGGGCGAGATCCAGACTCAGGTAGGCATTGATGCCCGAGTGGATCATCTCTTGGAAGAAGCCGCCCTTGTGAAAGCAGGTGCCGATCAAAAAAGACGCCGTATTCATCATCCGCGCATCACCGGGCGGATAGAGTTGCAAGGGATAATCGGCCACCATGGACCCGATGGCTCCCGCGTCCAGACGCCGTCCGGGGGCGGCGGGTATCGCGCCCCGCGCCCGCGACTCGGGGAGGGTTTCCAAACTTGCATGAATGCCGTCGGCAAAAGCATCGGCGAGTTCCTCCGCCTCTGTTGCGCTCTCCTCTCCGTTCCGTCGCCGCCAATAGGCGGCCATGGCCTTCAGACCGCCCCAAGCCCAGAAATCATCCCAGTAGTAATAGTCGTTGGGCCCCAGATGTTCGGCGCTGAACCCGGCCGGAAGCAGTCCCTTGGTGCCCGCCGGGCTGTCGGCGCTCAGTCGCTTCCGATCCAGCCAATGCACCCCTTTTCGCAGGGCTTTTTCCAGGGCGGGGGAGAGATCGCGTCCGGTCATTTCCGCAAAACGGCCCGCGATCCAGAGCACTTGACCGTTGGAGTCCCATTCGCCTTTTTGTGACTGGAAATATCCGGTCATGGTTTGGCGGTCCGCAAAGGTGGACAGCACCCGTTCGGCCCGGTTGGCCTGATGGATGGCGAGCAGCGGATGCAGCATCAGACAGGCGTCTCGAAACCAGAAACGCCGATAGGTGTAAGGCCCCGGGACCAGATCATCGGCGGACAGCAGCAGAATCGTTTTCACGGCCGCGTCATACAAAAATTGCATGCGTTCGTCGGGAATGCGGAGTTGTGCCGTTTCTTCCGCTTCGCACGGCACGCCGCCGGCGCGTTTCTTTACGTTCATCTCCTTGAAATCCCTTTCCAGATCCACGGACACGGTGAGTTCGCGGTGTTGACCGCCCTCCAGGCGAAACATCGCCGCGGCGGTGGCCATGCCGACCTCGCACGACACCTTTTTTTGGTCCCTGCCGTTGGCCAGATCCAAATAAATGTCCCCGTCGGCGTAATGGGCCATGCGAAAACCGTCCGCCGCGCTGTCAAACGCGATCACGGACTCGTGGTTGACCCGCAATTCCCGATTGGTGTCATCGGCGGCAATCCGGTGGATGAACTGAATCCCCTCGGGGTTATAGGGGCGGACCGCCACCACCAGCCAGCCCGCTTGTTCCGATTCCGCCCGAATGCGGGTTTGGGCATGGGGCGCGGCGCCGTCCCCTCGGGTCATTCGGGTGGCCAGATCCAGCTTCATGCCGTCAATTTCGCAATCGGTGACCACCTCCAACTCCGGTTCCAGACGGAGGGACTGCCGGACGGCGTTCTCCCCGAGTTTGCTGGGCAACAGTTGTCCCGAATCCGAGATCACCCAGAAATCCAGCGACCAGCCATCGTGCAGCGGCGTGACCAATCCCCGCGGGTCCACGATGGGATACAGCGGTAAATCGGGATGGCCCACCGCCGTCCAGTTCCGGTGGGTCAGATTGATATGGCTGAAAGAGAACGCCCGGGGAACGAAGGACGAACTTTCCGGGTTGAATTGCTGTTCCACCCAATAAGGCCATACCCAGTCGAGATTATGCTGAATGGCCTTGGCGTTCACCAGGCCACGGGCATGAAACACAATCCCGGCCCGCAACAGCTCCAGCGGCTCCGCCACCTCCGAGGGTTGGGAAAAACTGCGGATCCGCGCCATCAGCATGGCCGGATCCATGACTCCGTAGTGACGCGCGGCCCGTTTGACGAAAAACTTCCATGGTAAAAATCG
>PXAS01000188.1 GCA_003565815.1 PVC group bacterium | reverse complement strand
TTGGGGTGCAAAGCCGCCGGAAGATCATGGCCCGCAGGGTTGGATCACATGAAGAATCTCAAAGGGAATTCGAAAGGCATGATTGACTTTTCCATGGCTTTGGCCTCTTTTGGCGCTGGAATTGGGAGGAGGGTCATGCACAACCTTCCAGGTTGCACAAGCCCCTCCTCCCATCCCCAGCATCCAAAATAGACCAATCCTATGCGAAGATTTCTGGTTGACAGAGTACTAGGCTTCGTTTTTCTTGCAACCAACGTGGGGGCAAGCGCGGAAGGGGGTATCAGGGATTTCAGGTTAGAAACTGCGCCCAAGGGCCAGTTCGAGCTGATAACCGGAGATATCGATGTGAATGCGGTCCGGTCCGACCTGCAGATCGGTGGTTCGTACCCATTCATATCCTCCGGAGCCGTTCAGATACCAGTTTTCCGAGAGGGCGACTTGGGCGCCGAATTGAATGCCGCCGCCCCAGCGCCAGGACTGCTCGTCCTCACGGTCGTGCCAGGAGGCGATTTTCCGGCCGTTGTCGTCGCGAAACGTTTCGGTTCGGTGCGCGGAGGCATCGATGAGATTCATCGTTACGGCGGGTTGGAGGAAGAGGGATACGGCGGATTCAGGACGCCACATCCAGCGGGGGCCGAGTTGAAAGGTAAAGGCCCGCACGTCCAGGTCCAAATCGACAAATCCGGTTGCACGGGAGAGAGTTGTGCGGCTACTGGATTGAGAAGGGCTGTCGGTGCGGGAAATCAAGTCGATGGATTGCGGGGTGTCGGCAATCAGAGGCCCCACGCCTTCGGGATCCGTCATGGCGTAGGGGGCGGTGGGGAAAAAGGGATTGCCCAGGGTGTCATAGGTGTACCGATGCGTGGCCGAACCTGTGGTTGCATGGGTTTGGGTCTGGCGCACCACTTCCTGGCGGTGAGCGGGGCGGTTTCTGAAATTCGCTCCCAATCCTTCGAGCCAGCCGAATCGAAATAGCAAACTCAATTCGTGCTCCCTTTCCTCCCCGTCCTCCCGGGGCCGGTTGGGGTCCGTATCGCCAAAACGATAGCCCAGCGTGCCGATCAATCCCGTGCCGTTGGTGCGCTTGGTATCATTCCATCCGGAAGGACCGAGGTTGTTCACCCGGGTGCTCGTGCGGGTCGCGGTCCCGCCTGTTCCGGTCAAGGTTTTTGTGAAGCTCAAGGTGTCGGCGCCCGCGTCATATTGATCCGCGGTTTCATAGCCATAATGCTGGGTGAGTCCGGCTTCTTGCGCCCAGACCCATCCGGAAGGGCCCACAAAGCCGTTGTCGAAGGAGCGAAAACCGGATCCGCCGTCATCATTCAGCGCGGGAACCCCGGAGGAGGGCATCCCGCCGCGGACACCGGGGGTGGCGGCATTCGTCCCCGCGTCTTCGGCGCGGGCCCCCCCGTCCACGGAAATTTTGACATTTCCACGATGGAAGGGGCCGGCTTCAAAAAACCAGTCCGCTTTGACGCCGGATGGGGTTGTGGACAGCGTCAGAGACAAAGTAAGGAGTGTCGTCTGGAGGATCGTTGGGGTTTTCATGGGAACACCTGCTTGGGGATTGTATGGGTTGAAATCGTCATGGATCAAGGAGCTTGGACACGAACGCGGTACACCCGCGCGCCCTCGATGGGCATCGTGGCGGGCGGACCATGGTCAATCCACTGCGTGCGGTTGCTGCCCGCAAGCAGTTCCAGGGCAACGGTCCGCCATTCGCCATTCGGGAAATTGTTCATGTAATCGATGAGATACACCGTGCCGGGTACGCTGGTGAATTCCAGAAAGACTCGTCCGTCCGGCAGGATTTCGATGCGCTCGATGTTGGGGCCGCCGTCTCCATCCGCGGGCCGGGGAGCGTCGGCGAGAATATACTGGATTTCCACAGTCGGGGGATGTTCGTCCGGACGGAAGGCGCCCGTGGCCAAATAGACCACGGTCAGGTCGATGCTTTCGCCCGGGGCAAAGTCAAACGCCATTTCAATGGCGACACGTCCATCCGGGGCGGGGGCGAAACCTGTTTGGTTTTCAACCACGATGCCTTCTTCCAGATCGGAGAACAGCAAGCGGATGCCGACGGCGGGACAAAGATCGTCGTTCCGTATGGTGATTTCCCGGGTGAAACGCGGATTCCAGGGTTCGTGCGGCGGGAACACCGCGCTGACGGTCGTGGGGTGCCCCACCACGTTGATGTCGAATTCGACGACCTGACCGGGCGCGGTCGGATAGGTGGCCTGTACCGTGATCGTGACATCTCCCGGCAAAAGGGCTTCGGTGCGAAGCCGTTCCTCGGCGGTGATCGAGGCGGTCATGATGGCGGGGTCACTGGAAGTGACACTGTACGTGGGTTCCTCGCCCGTGGGGGCAAAGACCCCGGACAAATCATTTTCCACGATGGCGCCCAGCGTCACCAGAATTCCGCATTCGGCAGGATCGGCCACAAACGAGGCCTCCACGGTGATGTCTGCTTGCACGTTGGTGTCGGTGCGCGGGCTGTCTGTGCTGCCGTCACTCCATTGCAAAAAGGTGAAGCCGGGATCGGGAACGGGGGTCACGGGGCTGCCGTCGGCCCCTTCGTTCACAGTCTGCGGAGATATGCCGAGAATACTTCCGCCGGGACCCGCCGTATAGGTCAGCGTGTAAGGGATAATGATTTCTGCGAATTCGGCCTCCACTGTGATGTCTTCCTGCACGTTGGTGTCGGTGCGGGGGTTGTCCGTGCTGCCGTCACTCCATTGCACAAAAAAGAAGCCGGGGTCGGGCACGGCGGTGACCTCGGTCCCGTCTTCGCCCTCCAACACGATCTGCGGGGAATCTCCGTCTATGGTGCCGCCGGGCTCCGCCGTATAGGTCAGGGTGTAGGCATCCAGGGCATTGGCATTCACAATGGTGTTTTGTTGAAGATTCACAGCGGTCTGCGCCAGTAATTTCCCGTTAAATGAGGCACCGGTGAGCACGTCGATCTTTGTGGCCGTGAGCAGAATCCCTTCAAAGTGCGCGGTGGTGCCGATGACGGCTCCCGAACCGCCCGCGACCTGCCAGAAGATATTTCCGGCTTGGGCGCCGCCCGCGAGGATCACTTGCTGACCGCTGGCGACCGTCAAATTTCCTTCGATCTGAAAGATAAACACGGCACCCGGATCGCCCTGCGCATCCAGAAAGACGTTTGTACTGACCTGAACCCCGGTGGACCATTTGTGAAGTCCCGGGTTGAAGGTGAGTCCGCCAATATCCCGGTCATCTCCGGCGACCGCCCCCTCGTTGATGGAGTCGGGAATGGTTCGTCCGGCCGCGTTCGTGTAAGCGGTTTCCATGTCGGAAATGGCTGCGGTCATCTTCGCGGGGGTTGGATCCATGTAATCCGGCGCATAAATTCTCCCGTTGACCTGGGCCGAGGTGGAGAATTCCCCTGAAGAGTCCATGATCAAGGCGAAACCGGTAATTGCGGGGGAAAGGATGGGGCTCACTCCCATGTCGCCGGTAATGTTCGAGATCGGGACGTTGGTGATGCCCGACTTGGCCAGGATCACAAAATCTCCCGCGGAATTGAGGTTCACGGGGAGTTCCGGATGCCCCGCCAGGGCCATGCCCGTGGTCAGACATAG
>PXAS01000450.1 GCA_003565815.1 PVC group bacterium | reverse complement strand
CAGTTCAAACAAACGCAGAAGATGACCAAGAAGCTCAAGGCTTTCAAGGGGGGCATGGGCGGAAAGGCGGCCCGCCGCATGGCCAGAGGCATGCGCTGACGCCCTAACGCCCTGACGCACAACAGGACTTCCCACACGCAAATGACCGCTAAAATGACCGCATTTTTATATCGCGACCGTCTGGAAACCGCCCGCCGGGTGGTGGTGAAATTCGGCACCCGGGTGTTGGTGGACCCGCGGGGGCGTCCGAATCCGGCCCGGATCCAGGCCATCGTGGATCAGGTTTCCGCCCTGCACGCCGAAGGTCGGGAGGTGGTAATCGTCTCCTCCGGGGCGGTGGGCGCGGGGCTGGATCCGTTGAAATTCAAAACCCGGCCCACGGATTTGGCGGAATTGCAGATGGCGGCGGCGGTGGGGCAAACCCGGCTGATGTCGATGTACGGCGAGCGTTTCGCGAAGAAAGGCATTGCCGTGGGGCAGGTGCTGCTCAACCACGACGATCTCAAGCAACGCACCCGCCACCTGAATGCCCGTAACACGCTCCTGGGCCTGCTGAAACACGGGGTCGTCCCCATTGTGAATGAAAACGACGTGGTGTCGGTGGACGAGATTCGCCTGGGCGACAACGATTTTCTCGCCGCTTTGGTCACGGTGCTAGTGGATGCGGAGGCGCTGGTGCTCTGCACCAGCGTGAATGGCCTCCGCGCCCCGTCCGGCGTAGGACGCAGCAAACGGGTCCCTTTTCTCTCCAAAATCACCCAGGCGGAACTGGATTTGGTCTTTGGCAAAGGCTCCGCCCTGTCCACGGGCGGCATGGGCACGAAACTGGAGGCGGCCCGGATGGCCTGTCGGGCCGGGATTCCCGCCGTGATTGCCGACGGACGCAAGGCCGACATCCTCCTGCGGGTTCTGCACGGCGAAGACACCGGCACGCTGCTGGGCCCTGCGGGGGATACCAAGCGTATCCGCGGAAAACGAAAACACTGGATCGCCTTCTTTCACCGCCCTTCCGGCGAGGTGCTGATTGATGATGGCGCCAGACGGGCACTGGTGGAGAAAGGACGCAGTTTATTGGCCGCAGGCCTATGCGGGGTGCGGGGCAACTTCCCCGCCGGCGCCTTGATCCATGTGCTCGACCGGCAAGGCGAAGTTCTCGCCGCCGGCCTTTGTGAGTTCGATGCGAACGATTTACGAAAAATACAGGGGAAATCCTCCCGGGAGATTACTGAAATTCTTGGTCCTGCAGTCTCGACAGAGGTCATTCATCGGGACAATATGGCCATTCTCCATGAACCGGAATAAACCGGAGGCAAACACATGATCAAAAACAAAGACATCTTGGAAATGGGCGAACGGGCGGTCAAAGCTTCGCGCGAATTGGCCCTCCTCTCCAGCCGGAAAAAGAACAGCATTCTCGAAGGCATGGCCGACGAATTGGAGGCCCGGAAAATCGAGATCCAAACCGCCAACCGCAAGGATTTGGAGGAAGGGGCCCGCGAAGGCTTGAGCAAAGCCATGCTGGACCGACTTTCCCTTACCGACGAGCGTTTTGACAGCATGGTGAAAGGGATCCACGACGTGATCGCCCTCAAAGATCCCGTCGGGGATGTGCTGAGTTCCTGGGTGCGACCGAACGGTCTGGAGATCCGCAAGGTGCGGGTGCCCATCGGCGTGATTGCCATCATCTACGAATCCCGTCCCAACGTGACCGTGGACGCGGCCGTGCTCTGTTTCAAGTCCAGCAACGCCACCATTTTGCGCGGCGGCAAAGAGGCCGTACACAGCAACCGGGCGCTGGCCTTGGCCATCCAGGAAGGCGGCGAAAAGAAGGGCTTGCCCAAAAACGCGGTGCAGTTGGTGCAAACCACCAATCGGGCCGCGGTCAAGGATTTGGTGCAACTCGACAACATGGTGGATTTGGTGATCCCGCGCGGAGGCGAAAGCCTGATTCGGGCCGTGTCCGAACAGGCCACCGTTCCCGTGATCAAGCATTACAAAGGGGTTTGCCATATTTTCGTGGACAAAACCGCGGATTTAGTCCGGGCGGTGGAGATCATTGACAACGCCAAGACCCAGCGTCCGGGGGTCTGCAATTCCGTTGAGACCGTACTGGTCCACAAAAGCGTGGCCGAGGAATTCCTGCCGATGATGGCCAACCGCCTCATCGCCAAAAACGTGGTCATTCGCGGCGACGAAACCACCCGCCAACATATTCCCGAAGCCGAACCCGCGTCCGAAGCCGATTGGGGCGAGGAATATCTCGATCTGATTCTCTCCGTGAAAGTGGTGGACTCCGTGGACGAAGCCACCGCGCACATCAATACGTACGGGTCGCGGCATTCGGACGCCATTCTCAGCGAGTCCGATTCCGCGCAAAAAAAATTCCTGCAGGAAGTGGACAGTTCCACCGTGTATGTGAATGCCAGCACCCGCTTTACAGACGGCAATGCCTTCGGGCTCGGGGCAGAGATCGGCATCAGCACCGACAAACTTCACGCCCGCGGGCCCATGGGGCTGGATGAATTGACGACCTACAAATACCACGTCCTGGGAACGGGTCAGGTGAGATAACCCGGGAAAAACCTCCACATTCACCTTCACAACGAAGATTTCCTCCGCAGCCGAAGAGCATATAGGCCGGAGGCAAAACAGCACGGAAAGCCTTGCCGTCCCTCGACGGGGAGAAGTGTCAAAACCTGCGGATGCTTCGCCGAACCACGGATCATTGTCATACCGAAAAGGGGGCGAAGGGGGAAACAAGGGAACTCCGAACATCGAACGGAGCACGGACATTCCTCTCCGTGTAATTCCGCTGCAAACGTAATACCGAAAAAGGGCGAAGGGAGACAGGATCGCGGGTCTCCGCATCGGCAGGGGACGTTTGGCAAAGGCGGCGTTCCGATCCGCCTGGCGGTCCTTGAAGTTCCGGATTTCACCCGCCATACGAATTCTGTGCATTCCGTGAACTGTTACGACGTGGTGAAATGGTGCAATGCACGCAGCGAGATGGAGGGTCTACCGGCTGTTTATACGGTCAATGGAGCAATATATCGGACGGGCCAAGAGAATGACGTTATCCAGACCTCTGCTGCGGGCTATCGCTTGCCAACGTCAACAGAATGGGAATATGCTGCACGGGGAGGTTTCATCGGGCAACGATTCCCTTGGGGGGATAGAATTAGGAAGCATTCTCCTCCGTCGAATACGGCGCGGGCGTTTCGGCCACCTTCAGTTCCGGCTCCGGGTCCGAAAACCAACTTTTTAGGGTCCCCGCCAATTCCCCGAGGGTGGCCCGGTTGTGCAATTGGCAGGTCCAGACCACCCGCACCGTCCAGTTTCGGGTCAATAATGCCGCCTGATTCCTGAGATCCCGTTCCCGGTTTCCATATAATTTGGCTTCCCACCATTCGCGACGGGTTTTGGGGATGCGAAAGTCTTTGCAACCCGGATGCGCATGCCAAAAACAGCCGTGTACGAACACCACGGTGCGATATTTGGGCAAAACAATGTCGGGTTTTCCGGGGAGGTCGCGGTTGAGCGGACCGTTCACGGTAAATCGCAACCCCATGCCATGCAACATGGCGCGCACCTTGATCTCCGGTTTGGTGTTTTT
>PXAS01000100.1 GCA_003565815.1 PVC group bacterium | reverse complement strand
GGCGCTCAGCCGGCAAGGAATATGATCTACGTCTCATCGTCATTGCCCCATTGGGCTACAAGTTGACCATGCAGTCCAAGATCCTTTACCGCAAGCCTGCCTTCCTGATCTGCACCGATACCAATGCCGACATCCAGCAGATCATCCAGGCATATATTTGGCGCTGGGATATCGAGGTGAACTTCCGTGACGAAAAGACGCTCATCGGTGTGGGCCAGGCGCAAGTCCGGCAGGCAAACTCCGTCGAGAATGTGCCCGCCCTGGCGGTTGCCGCTTATGCCATGCTGCTCACCTCCTCAGTTAATGCTTACGGCCTGACCGGTAAACCCGACACGTTGCCTGCCCCCAAATGGCGTCGCAAAGAGGCGCTCAGGGCATCAACGCAGTCATTGCTTCAGCATCTGCGCCACGAGGTTTGGGCCGATGCGCTACATTTCTCCGGCTTCGTGTCCAACTCTCCCGCCAACACGAAGCCGCAGAATCTCGACAGCACCCTGGATAGCGCCCTCTTCTACGCAACCGCATGAAGCAATAAGAGCCAAACTCCAGGCCCAGGGCAACGCCCTGGGTCTGCGTCGCAGCCCGCATCCCCAAGCCCCGAAGGGGCATGACATACCAGACTAGGCGGACATTCTGGAGTGATGAGAACGTATGTAGTTAAATGAAAGCATAATACAGCAGATGTCGGTTTCATTTCACTGGCAACAGAGATCCGCTCTAAGAAGGTCGAGGATCTTTTTCTGCTCATCGTCCGGTTGCGAGATCTTATCGTACAGATAGTGGCCGGCGAGGATACACGGGATTTTCCTGATTGATTTGAGTCGATCGATGACACCCTCCATGGTCCACCGCCGATCCTCCCCCTTACCATCATCCTTAAACAGGGGCTGCAGCCGCTGGGACGCATGCCAATGCACGTAATAGGCTAGCATGCACAAGAATACGTGTGAGCGGATGCGGTCATCGGTCTTGTGGTACACGGGACGCATCTCGAGGGAGACGGTCTTGAGATTCCTGAACGCCTTCTCGACATGCGTCAGCCGATGGTACCCTGCCACACTTTCCTCGGCACTCATCCGCTCCAATCCGACATCCGTGCGGATGACATAGCAGCCATCGAGAGCCTCCTCCCTTTCGACATGCGCCTGATCGATCTGCCATTCGAGGGTACCGGCATCGTCCACGGACCACTCGAAGAATTTTCCCACACGATATTTTGCCAGCGCGACCCCGACGCGCGCGGCCACCTTGTCGCGTTTGCGCCTGCGCTTGACGCGTGCAATCTCCTCGAGTTTATCCTTGGTAGCGGCAATCAATGCCCCGCGTTTGGCCTGCTCCCGCTTGCGCGTGTGCGGGTTTCGGCAGAGAAAATACCGGATATGCGGGTGCTCTGGGTCGATCACTTCGGCTATGTTCCTCTCGTCGAAGAGTTCGGGGGAGACGTTCGTTCTCTCAAGCAGATCGGTCATTTGCGGATGCGTCAGAGCCGTGAGCGTCTTGAAGCCGACCGCGTTGACTTCCTCGATGCGTTTGGGCGTCAGCATGCCGCGATCGCCCGCAAAGATGACATCGCTGATCCCGTACTCACTGGCCAGCCGCATCACTTGCTTCTCGACGGTCATCTGGTCGGAGGTGGAGCCATTGAAGACCTCCACGGCGACAGGGCAACCGAGCTTGTCAGTGATCAGTCCTATGGCCACCTGCTTGTAGCCACGCCGCCGATCCTTGGCCTTCCCGTGGCTCGCCAGTTCGGAATCCTCGTATTCGCCCTCCAGCCAGATGTTGGTGATGTCGTAGAGGATCATGCATCCGTCGACCAGATGACGCTTGGCCAAGGCCTTCTGGATGCGTGGCTGAGCCTTGAGCAGTTGGTCTAGCGGCTCGTAGCACGCTTTCTCCACAGCCGGCCGATCGCCTTTTTCATATCCAAAGAGCTCCCACAGGCAGGTGTCCATGTACCGATTCGACAGTCCCAGCTTGCTGCCCTGGTAGACGATGCGCCCGACAATCATAGCCATCACAGCCTGCCTCCAGGCGGTCTTGCGCGAGAAGATGACCGTATCGAGCCCGATGCTCTCAGCCAGCTCTTTGAAGGCGGACGAAGCCCCGTACTCGCGCGAGGCTCCAAGCTGCAGATCCTCTTCGCGCAAAGGGACCCCATTGCCTTTGAGCATCATCGTGATGTGCTCAATGACCTCCATGGGCAGCTTCGAGATGTTGGCCATCGTGCGGTGCTTAACCTTGCCTTTTTCACGATACCCCTCCCTGACAAGAATGCTCTTGTAAACTTTCCCCCGCTGCTGCGACTTGATCGTTTCGACATACATGGTGGCAACTCCTAATTGAGATATGCCAACATATATCTGCTGCAATATATGATTGCAACTAATTTATAAAAGAATATTCATATTCTTATTAGTGGCAACACATGAACGCTGAATATGTCGCTATCACATGATTATGAAAAGTTTATGCTGAAAACCCCTCAGAATGTCCGTCCTGGGCGTGACGCTCGACCTGCTCCCGCCGCAGTTGACCCGGGTCCTCGTAGACCGCGTGCTGCAGCCGCGGGAAAACCTGCACTGGCTACCCCTGATCCTGATGGGCCTGGTCGCCGCGTCCGCCGGCCGCTGCATCCTCAATATCTTCATCGGCAAGGTCAGTTGCCTGGTGGGCACGAAAATCACCCGCGAGCTGCGCGAGCAACTACAGCGCAAGCTCGTCAGCCTGAGCGTGGACTACTACAACCGCTATTCCGTCGGGTCGCTGATGAGCAGGGTGCTCTATGACGTAGACTACTTCCAGGGGTTTGTCTCGCAGGTGGCCCAGGGGTTCCTGCTCAACATCATGCTGGTCACGGGGATCGGCACCATGCTCTTTGTCATGAACTGGCGGCTGGCGCTTCTGGTGCTGTTGCCGATCCCCTTCGTGGTGCTGGGCACCATCTTCTTCTGGAAGCATATCTACCCGCGCCATTACGAGTTCTGGGACCGGCAGTCGAAGATGGCGCAACTGCTGTCCGGGCTCCTGTCCGGCATCAAGATCGTCAAGGCCTACGGGCAGGAGGATAAGGAACGGCAGCGCTTCAGCGACAACGCGACGTACCTCCAGAACGCCCGGCGGCGGCTCGAGATCAGCTCCGCGATCTTCCACCCGATCATGGGCTTCATCTTCGGGCTGGGCGGGTTGATCATCTGGTACGCCGGGGGCGGCATGGTGTTCAACCAGCAGATCAGCCTGGGGACCCTGATGGCGTTCTTCGGCTACCTGGGCATGTTCTACGCGCCCATCTCCGCCTTGAGCATGTTCTCGAACTGGATGACGGGGTTTGTCACCGCCGGACAGCGGACGTTTGAAATCCTGGACTCGCACTCCTCGCTGCACCAGCAGGATGTGACGGTGAAGGACCACCGGGTCCGGGGGGAGATCGAGTTCCGCAATGTCACCTTCGGCTACGACCCGTACACGCCCGTCCTCAAGAACGTCAGCTTCCGCATAGAGCCGGGGCAATTTGTCGGTATTGTGGGCAAGAGCGGGTCGGGCAAAACCAGCCTGATCAACCTCATAAGCCGTTTCTACGACGCGCAGCAGGGCCAGGTGCTCGTGGATGGCG
>PXAS01000388.1 GCA_003565815.1 PVC group bacterium | reverse complement strand
GGGGTCATCAGCCGCGGGGGGCGGACAATGTGCGGAAGCGTCAGTTGAACCAGGAGATGCACTGGACGGGGATTGGGGCGGCGATGGAAAAGGAGCGAAAGCAACGCGCGGCACCGAAGAACTGGAAGGAGGTGCAGGCGGCGTATCGATTGTGGGTGGTGGCCAAAGGGATGACGCGCCCGGGGGACTCGCGGACGACGGAAAAGATCCGCAATCGCAAGGGATTCGACCCGGTGGAGGTGATCGCGGAGTATGAACGCCGGGGGGAAGTCCCAATGGCGCGAATGTTGCGTCAGCGGGTCCGGTATTTTACCCGGGGCGTGGCGATCGGGAGTTCGTCATGGCTGGAAGGGGTGATGTCGGAGTATCGCTCCTGTTTCGGGGACAAGCGGAAAAAGGCGGGGCGGCGGATGCAAGGGGGCTGTTGGGCGGGGTTGGAGGCCTTGCGTCAAAGCGATGCGGGTTGACGGGTGAAAACGGAAGTGTGAGGCTTTCCGATGCTCGGAAGGCTTTGAAAAATTTCTTCCGACAGTCGGAAACCACCGAATCAAGCAAAACGGAGCGCAGACATCCTGTCCGAGAAGGAAAAACACCTGTATTGTAATTGCAATATTGTACCGGTTCCCCGCCACAGCCGTCATGTATCGTATAGGATTTTCGTTTTTTCAGATCGCCATTCGAGCGGGATTTGATAGCTGAAATTTCATGACTTCAGAAAACATGGAAATCGAATATGCACAAGATCCATACGGATTGGTGAAGGCCTTGATGCCGGTTCGCCGCCCCGGTGCTTTTTATGCCCGAGGCGTCGAAGAAGTGCCGATGCCCACCCTGCGGTTCGGGGACGCGGCGCCGATTTCGTTTCCCGTTCCCGACGGGCAAGTACACGAAATGCTTTCCTTCGCGGAAAAAGCCCCCTTTGGCCGCGGGACGGAAACGATTCTTGATGAATCCGTGCGCAAGGTTTGGCAGATTTCACCTGAACGCTTTCAACTCTCCGGCAAGGGTTGGAACGCGTTTCTCGACAGAGGGCTGGGCGCGATCCGGGAGGCGCTGGGCTGTCAGGGAACTGAAATGCAGGCGGATCTCTACAAGCTCCTGATCTACAGCGAGGGCGGACACTTCGCCGCGCACCGGGACACGGAAAAGGCGGAGGGGATGTTCGGCACCTTGGTGATCACGCTCCCTTGTTTCCATTCGGGAGGAAACCTGCTGGTTCGGCATGCGGGAGAAGAAGCCCGGCTGGATTTGTGTCCGCGGGAAAGCGCGGAAATTCGCTATGCGGCCTTTTTCGCGGACTGCGAGCATGAGGTGGAGCCCATCACTTCCGGTTTTCGGGTATGCCTCGTGTATAATCTGATTCGCAAAAGCGGATCCCTTCCGGAATCCCCGGCGGATGAACGGAAGTCCGTTCGCGCCGCGGTCGAGGCCTTGCAAAAATGGCAAAAGACATCCTTGGGGTCCCGCAATCCCGAGGATCCCGCGCCCAAAATCGTGTACCTGCTCTCGCACATGTACACGGAAGCTTCCCTGGCTTTTGCGCAGCTCAAGGGGGAAGACCGGACGCTCGCGCGCGTTTTATCCGCCGCCGCCCGGGAAACCGACGTCGAGATCTATCTTGCCATGGTGCATCTTTCGGAATTCGGTTACTTTGATGGGTGGTACGATTACGGGGAGGAACCGGATGAAATGGACATGGGCGACGCCGTGGCTGAAGACCTCACCGCCGAACTCAGAACCTGGCGGGATCCCGAAGATCGCAGCGTCAACTATGGCAGCATCGACTTTGATCCCGAGGCGCATTTGCTTCCGCCCGGCGAACTGGACGACGAAGAACCCGACGACATCAACATCCATGGCAACACCGGCAACGAAGGCGCTTCCTATGATCGCGCTTATCTCCGCGCCGCACTGGTGCTTTGGCCACGCGAGGCCGCGAACGAGATTTTGCTCGCGAACGGTCGTTCCACCGCCGTTGGTCGCCTGAAATATTGTGCGGAACGCGACCCAACCGATGAAAACGAACGCGCGGAACTCATGGACCTCGCGGATGGAATTCTGGAGGACAGTGCCCGGGGCGCTTGGAATGAGGAGGAGATCCGGGGATTTTGCGAGGCGGCGGTGAACTTGAATTTGCCGGATCACCTGACGGGCTTCTGGCGTTTTGCGGTGCTGGAGGAGTATGCCGGCGGCTGGAACACGGCCTTGGCCCACGCATTCTCCATCCTGCCCGAGGAGACTTCCTTGGAGCTGTTGCAGAACTTGATGGAACGCTTCGCCGATTTACTGGTGGTGGACTGCCTGGATTTGCTCGCGAAAATCCTGATTGCGCATCCTGATCGTGTCCGGGATCTCCAGTCCGTTTTTCTGAAGCTGTGCCGGGAAATTCCTGAAGGCAGACAGTGGAAGGGGTATCGGGGACACGGCTATGACGCATTCAGAAATTGGATCGAACATCAGGAGGAGGATTCCGATCACAAATCGAGACGAAGCGATCCCGCGCCCATGTCCCTTTCCCCGGAAACCCTGCTGAATTTGCTGACCCTGTTTGAATGCGTGGGCATGATTGGAGAAGCCGAGCGGCTGCTCGACGCCATTTTGCAAAATCCCGGGACCTTCCCTCCGGACCATCTGCTGTTCAATGCGTGGCAGGCGGCCCGGGATTCCGATGCAACCGAGCGCGTTGTCAGGCTTTTGTGGCAAGCCAGCGCCGGATTTTTGTTGGAGCGCTCAGAGACACCCCCGACACGGCCAAAGGACTGGAGTGACCCCACCCCCGTCAAAGGAAGTGGTCCCCAAGTGGAATTGCTCCGGGAATTTCTACCGGACCCCCATGCAGAACGCCACAGCTACCGTGCGAACCAGCATGACCGTCACCTCATGGAGTCATTGATCCGACATCAGTACTTGGATCTCGACTGCCGCACCGAGGAGAGGGGTCGTCCCTATACGCTACACCTCACGAAAAACCTGGCCGCGTTCAAGCATGCGGTGCAAACCCATCGGGCGGACCTCGAAAAAATGCGCGCGCTGCTTACACGGGGCGCCCCGCCAGACGACCCGAAATCCGCAGAACTCGCCGAACGCATGCGAAATACGAGCGCTGACCCTGGGTAAAGATTCTGTAAATAAAATACAAATAAAATACCTGTTGCAATGTTGGCAATGTTGCCAAAGCCCCCTTTTGAAGCGTATAAAGGGCCTGTTGATTTATCTGCGAAGAAGAAAATTCAACCACTGATAACACTGATAAACACTGATAATAAAAAATTTATGGTTAATTATTACCCGTCACTCTACATCAGTGCCCATCAGTGTGCTCAGCCTGCCCTGAGCTTGCCGAAGGGGTGGTTGAATAAATCGACAGGCCCTGAAGCTGGGATTCGGAACTCTCCACCAGGCGCAATGCGTCAGCCGCTTTCCTTGTGGTGACAGGCCGATGTTTTTCAGTTGCACGTGACTTACTCCGCCGCCTTGTCCCTGGCGTGCTCGAAGGTGGCGGAAAGGAGTTCCAGCCGCCATGCGTTCATCAATTCCGGGAGGGCGGTTTGATATAATCGACGTGCCGGGCCTTCGGGGAGGAGCGTGGGGCCCGCATCGAGATTTTCCCGGATTTTGCCGGCGATGAAATCCAACGGGGGGATCAGCGTACTTTCGGGATTGTTTTGGACGAGCTGAAAATGAATGTCCAAAAACGCTTCGAATGAGACGAACTCGGCGTCTTCGGGTTGGGCGTTCTGAAATTTCCGGTGGTTGTTCAAGAGGGTTTCCGTAAACGGAAGCCGATCCAGGTTTTCTTTCATGAATCCTTTGGCCGTCTCACGCACCAAAATCCGCGCGTCTTCCCGAATGGCGGTGGCAAAGGCTTCGGCATTGTTTTCGAGAGAGGTCTGAAATGCCGCCGCGTCCTCGTAATTTTCCAGCAGAGAGTTGTGGAGGGAGGTCATCATCAACGCGAGGATCCGGACGGGAGAAGCGGCTTGGATTTCCATGGTCTCGAAATCCGGAATCAAATCCCGATAGCCCGGATTTCCTTCGGGCAACGGTCCCTGTTTCTCTAGCGTAAGCATTCGGGTGTTTTCCTCCGCGTCTTCCGGCCATTGGTCCCGAAACAAAAGCCCGCTTTCGCGATGGATTTCCAGATGACGGCCCATGGGGGAAATCAGGGTGACGGTATCGGGGGTGGTGCGGATTTCCTTGGCCTCTTGAAAATGGGACCATGCCAACCAGGATGCGTCCACCGCCTCCAGCGTACTTTGAAACCCCAGTCCGGCATTCAAGCTGTCCTCCGTGAGTTCGAGCATGATCATGGGAAACGGGGCGCCCAGTTCAAGTTTCCAGTTGAGCCGCTCGACCTGGATGGCGTGGGTTTCGATAAAGAACATCAAAGCGCCCAACGGATTGGAGAGGTCATGCAGGATCGCCCGGAAGGGTAAGCTCATGCGGGACAGAATTTGTCCATGGCCGACGTATAGGATCATTTCACCTTCTTCCTGAAGGGGAGTGCCCATGTCCAGAATGGATACGGCGCGATTCGGCTGCAGTTTCTCGGAGTCGACAACCAGGGTAACCTGTTCCCGTTTGTGGTTGCGGGACAAGGTCAAACTCAGTCCTCCCTTGGGCGAAACGCCTGTATATTGGGCTTGGAAAGAACCCAAGGCCTGGAACGCCTCGGAAAGTTGTCGGTGAATGGCTTCCGGGGAGTCCTCCGGGGCCTCGGAAGTCAGATTGGGATCGGAATGGCCCGGTGAACCCATGGTCCCCGACAGGATCAAACCCCATAAAAGGCGTTTCAGGTTCGCGTAAGCTGAATGGAAGTTGTGCATCCTCGAATGACCTTTCATTATGTTCAAAGGGTTAGCTGGGTTCCACGACTTTGGCAATTGGATTTTTGCATTTACTTGATCTCTTTCAAAATATTGACGAGCCCCAAACCACCTCCCCGAAGAGCCGAACGGCGTTTGCTTTACCCGCGCTCCCCAGCGCGTATTCCTCCGATATCGGAGCCTTACCGCAGGGTGCCGCGTGGATTTTGTGCTCTAAAATACCTGTTGCAATGTTGTCTGTTGCAATGTTGCTAAAATACCTGTTGCAATGTTGCTCCGCAATGTTGCTCCTGTTGCAATGTTGCCGCAATGTTGCCTCTGAACATACAGCAGTCCGCCGGGAATGTGCGGGACCGGGCATTCGCGGAGATGGCGCATCAGGATGCGCACCGGTTGTCCGGCTTCCGTGAAGGCTTTCAATCCTTCGGCCAGGCGGGAGGTATGGCGATGTTATGTTGTCGTTGCAATGTCGTCGCAATGTGCAATGTTTTCGAAACGATCCAGACTGGATTTTCATGCAAGGCAGGTTATGGCTTTTTCATGACGAAACCCATTTTGATTGTTGGCGGCGGTTTGTCGGGTCTGGCCTGTGCGGTAACCCTGGCGAAGGCCGGGAAGCCGTTTGAATTGTTTGAGGGCTCGAACCGCTGGGGCGGCCGCGCCGGGTCCGACTACAAGGACGGCTATATTCTGGACCGGGGCTTTCAGGTGTTTCTGGATGCATATCCCACTGCGACTGAACTTCTCGATCTGGAGGCGCTGGAACTGAAACCGTTTGCTTCCGGGGCTTTGGTGTGCATGGGAGGCGGCCTGAAACAAATGGCGGATCCGTTCCGGCATCCCCGTGCTTTCTTCCGCACCCTGGCGGGTCCGTTGCCGCCCGCGGATCTTTTGCGGCTGGGCCGGCTGACCCTGAAACTGAAATCCATGTTGCCGGAAGATGCGCTGTTGGTTCCGGATGTGAGCACGCTGACGTTTTTACAAAATTTCGGATTTTCAGATAAAGCGCTGGTGCGGTTCTGGCGTCCGTTTCTGGGCGGGATTTTCCTGGAAGCGGAACTCTCGACCTCCTCCAGGATGTTCCATTTTGTCTTCAGTCTGTTCGCGCGGGGGCGGGCGACGCTGCCGCGGGAGGGCATGCAGGCAATTCCGGATCAACTGGCCGCAAAGCTGCCGAAGGATTCTTTGCATCTGAATACCCGGGTGACGGAACTGACCCCGGAGGGAGTCCGGTTTGCCGACGGGGCGTGGGTTGACGGGTCTGCAGTGGTGGACGCGCGAGATCCCTGGGTGGATCCGGAAGCGCCCGGGGCCTGCGGGACGGTCTGCTTTTATTTTGCCTGCGATGTGGTCCCCTGGACCGGCCCCTGGCTGGTGCTGTGTCCGGAGACGGAGCACATCAACACGCTGACGGATCTGACAAGCCTTCATCCCGGAGTTGCCCCTGCGGGAAAACATCTGGTATCCGTCAGCAGTCTGAACCCGAACGCGATCGAGGAGGATGTCAGAGCCGATCTTTTGGCGCTTCCGGGTGTAAACGTGGCGCACTGGACCCTGATTGAGCGAATTGCGGTGCCATACGCGCTGCCGGCCCAGCCTCCGGGACATTTGTCACCGCCTTCACGGACGGGCGCGTCTGTGAACGGGTTCCTGCGCTGCGGGGATTTTCTGGAAACCGCTTCCATCGAGGGTGCCCTTGCCTCTGGAAAGCGGGTGGGAGAACTTCTATGAAACCTTCTTCACGTTGTGCTCTGTGGTCCATGTTTCGTGAACTGCGCTCAATTGCCTCTCTCACCACCCTCATGATCGCAAGTCGAATTCGTTGAGTTTCCGGTGCAGGGTCCGGCGTGAGATGCCGAGTTGTTTCGCGGCCAGGGTTCGGTTGCCGTCGTTGTCGTTCAGGGCCTGTTCGATCATGCGTTTCTCGGCCTGTTCCATGGAGACGGCGCCCGCGAGCGGACCCGCGGTTTTGCCGCCGTTCCCGCCCTCGCGCACCTCCCGGGGCACGTCCCGCAAGGTGATTTTGTCGCCGCGGCTCAGCACGACCATGCGCTCCACCAGATTGCGCAATTCGCGGATATTGCCGGGCCAACGGTATTGGGTGAGCGCTTCCAGGGCATCGGGGGTGAACCCGTCGAGATTCCGGGCGTTTTCTTCGCGGAACGTGTGCAAAAAGCTGTTGAGCAACAGGGGAATGTCCTCGCGCCGCTCCCGCAGGGGCGGCAGGGTGATCTGCACCACGTTGAGCCGGAAATACAAATCCTCGCGGAATTTTTCCTCCTCGACCATGGCCCGCAAGTCGCGGTTGGTGGCCGCGATGAGGCGCACGTCCACGTCCAGGGTTTCCATGCCCCCCACCCGCTCGAAGGCGCGCTCCTCCATCACCCGCAGGAGTTTGACCTGGGTGCTGGGTTGTATTTCCCCGATTTCATCCAAAAACAGGCTCCCGCCATCGGCCAACTCAAAACGTCCCTTGCGGGCTTCGGTGGCGCCGGTGAAGGCGCCCCGCTCGTGACCGAACAGCTCGCTTTCCAGCAAATTGTCCGACAACGCCGCGCAGTGAACGGCCACGAAGGGATTCTTTTTGCGCGGACTGAGATTGTGCAGCGCGTGGGCCACCAGTTCTTTGCCCGTGCCGCTCTCCCCCTGAATCAACACCGTGGCCCGGCTGGGGGCCACTTGACGGATGGTATCGAATACGGCCTGCATGGGCCTGGAATCTCCGATAATCTGCTCCATGCCGTATTTTTCGTCGAGTTGCTGACGCAGGTTCAGGTTGGTGGCCGCGAGGGTACGGGATTCAAGGGCGCGTTTGAGCACCACTTCCAGGCGGTCGAGGTTCACGGGTTTGGTCAAAAAATCGTAGGCCCCGTTTTTCATGGCTTCGACGGCGGTTTCCACGTTGCCGTAGGCGGTGAGCAGGATGCAAACGGGCTGGGGATCGCGCGCCAACACCCGACGCACAAGGGTGAGGCCGTCCATGCCCGGCATGCGCAGGTCGGTCAGCACCGCGTCCACGGGATGGGTGTCCAGAAGGTTCAGGGCGGCCATGCCGCTTTCGGCGAGGTGGATGTCGTAATGACGCCGCAGCGCCCGGGCCAGGCCTTCGCGGGTGTTGCGTTCGTCGTCTACAATCAAGATGGCGGGCTTTTTCATTCGGATTCCTCCTCCGGGATCACGTAGGTGGGCGAAACCCCGAGCAGGCGGACCCGGCGGTCGTCGCGGGAGAGCAACAGGGTCACCGTCGTGCCTTCCCCGGGGCGGGTTTCGATTTCAATTTGCCCGCCGTGGTCCTGCATGATGCGCTGCACGATCATCAGTCCCAGCCCGGTGCCCTCGGTTTTCGTGGTGCGGAACGGTTCGAAAACCGCTCCCAAATCCTCGGGTTTGATTCCCGATCCGGAATCCTGGAACGACACCGCCACGTCCGAAGTCGAAACGGCGATGCCGATGCGCAACACCCCCCCATCGGTCATCGCCTGAACGGCGTTGCGAATCAGATTGTAAAAGGCCTGTTGCATTTGCCCCTTGTCCAGCGAGAGAATGGGCACCGATTTCGGCAGGGTTTGCTCCACCCACACCCCGCGGTCCTCGATTTCTTTCTCCATGCTTTTCAGCGTTTCCCGCAACAGATTCTCCAGCCGCACGGGCTCGCGACGGGGTTGGGAGGGACGCAAGGCCCGCAAAAACGAATGGATAATCTGATCCAGACGCGAAATTTCGTTGTGCGAGACTTCCCCCAGTTCCCGCAGGGATTCGCGCAGGGACTCGTCTTCCACATCCTTCAATTCCCGTTCCATCAACTGCATGTGAATGTGCAGGGAGTTCAGGGGATTGCCGATTTCGTGGGCCACTCCGGCCGCCAGAAGTGTAATCGCCTCCAGCCGTTTGGATTCCACCGTGGATTCCTGGCGGGCCCGGTCCCCGGTCACGTCCCGCAGGAGGATCAAAGCCCCCTCCACGTCATCTTCCGCCCCCTCCACCACCTGTAGGGGCACCACGTAAAACTCCAGAAAGCGATGCTCGGGATAGGTCACTTCGATTTCGCGGTTCATCATTTGGGTCCAGGCTTCCGGATCCAGCCCCATCAACCCTTCCCAGTCCAGAGACGGCACGGCGTCTTCCAACCCCCGCCCCACCATGGTGTCCGCATCCCCGCCAATCAGACGGGCCACGGCCTCGTTGGCATAGCTCACCTTTCCCTGGCCATCCACCACGATCAGGCCCTCGCGAATGGTTTGCAGAATGGTTTCCAGCAGCCCCTTTTCCCGCGCCAGCCGCAGAAAATGGGTCTGCAAACTCCCGGGATCGATCCGGTCGATCCGCCGCAACAATTGGTCCAAAAATCCTGATTTCATGGACCCAATCCAAGCAGAATTCCCAAGTCAATGCGAGACAAAATGACGCAAAATCGGATGGATCGGCCTTTCCCCCTCCGCGCTCAAAAATCCCGGTGGATCAGGGCGCGGTGTCCGCACCAGAGGGGCAGTCCGCCGGCGAGGAGTGACAGCAAGACAATGTAGCCGGAGGTGAAGGCGAACATGCTCAGGCGCCATTCGAAGGCGAACATGCGAAAATGAAATTCGGCGGGCAGGGTGCCCACGGTGATCATGTGGGAGATGATCCCGGGGACCAAGACCAGGAGGATGACGGTCAGGAGGGGGAGGATCAGGTTGAGGGTTCCCCCGTAGCCGCTGAGGATCTGGACGGGGGTTTTGGCTTTGATGTCCATGAACACCGCTCCCAATCCGGTGGCCATGCCCGCGAGCGCCAGGGAAACGCTGGGCATCAGCACCAGGGTGAGGCGTTGTCCGAATTCGGGCACGTTGAGCATGGCATTGGAAAGACTCGACAAGCTCATACTGATGAGCATCAGGCTTCCGGCGGCAATGACAAACTTTATCATCATCAGCCGGGTGAAGCTCTGTGGCGCCAGGCCCACCAGCCAGAGGGTTTTCCCTTCCTGGCTCATTTGCGGGAAGACGAATCGGGAGCTGAGCGAACTCATGACCGCCGACAGGCTGAACATGTTGAGGAAGGCAATCAAGTTGGCCCAGGTGTCGTCCAACTGGTCGTATCCGAGGGAGCCCAGGTTGAAAAAATACAATCCCAACAGGCCGAAGAAGATGAGGAACTGGGTCCATTGGGAGGGATCGCGCAAAAAGACGAGCAGATCCTTCATGAAGTACCCGCGCAGGGCGCCGGGGCGTCCGGGGGTGGCCCAAAGGACAAAACGGGACAGCGGCGAGGCGCGGTCGGTCAAGTCGTTGGCGGCGGTCAGGTGACGTTGCATGCTGCGGGGATAGAGGATGGCGCCGGCGCGGGCCACGAAGAGAAACAAGACCACGACGGACGTGTTCAGAAGCGTCAAAAAGATCAACCCGCGGAACCAATCGCCCCGGGCGAGGCCAAGCACGCCCTGGGCCATCCACCAGTTGGGCAGGATCGGTTGCGAGGCGATGCCCAGTCCCGGGACCATGCGGAACATCACCATCATGTCTTCGTTGCGCTGGGCGCGCACCTGGTCCATGTACTCAAAGGCCCCAAACACGCCGCGCACCAGGAGCAGGAGGGCGACCAACCACAAAACCCGGTTGCGCCAGCGCCCCAGCAGCCGACCCAAGAGGGAGAGCAAGCCTTGAAAGAGGAGCATGACCAGGACGCCGAAGCCCGAAAAAATCATCACAAACGGCACCGAAAAGGCGACCGACCAGGAGACCATGGTCCAATGCCAGTTGCGATAGATGCCGTAGGCTCCGATAAAAGGGACAATGATAAAGAAAAAGGCCCAACTGCTCATCAGCGTGGTTTTCACCAGCTTGTAATAGAACAAATCCCGGAGGGGGACCGGCCAGGTGAGCAAGCGCTTGACCTCCGCGGATTGGTAGAGGGTTCCATATCCGGTGACCGCCCCGGAGAGCATTAACATGATTCCCAGTCCCATGAAAAAGAGGGTGAACAGGCGGGGAATGAGGTAAAAGGCCACGCCGCCCAGGCGGTACATGAAATCAAACCCCTCGTAGAAAAGCCAGGTCAGCCCCATTAACCAGCCGATGCTGAAGGCGCCGATGATCAACACCTTGAGTGCGGGCTGGTCCTTCACGGAGCGAATGGCGTGCTGGAGGTCGTAAAAATGATTGCGGATGAGAATGAGGGCCGGACGCATTGGAAATTCCTCAGTGCATGGTCAGGCTTAAAAACAAGTCTTCCAGGCGTCCGGTGCTTTGCGCGGCCGCATGCAGCTCCTCCAGCTTGCCACAAACGATCATTTTTCCTTGGTCGATAATGCCGATGCGGTCCCCGATCTCCTCGGCGATGGCGAGAATATGGGTGGTCATCAGAACCGTCATGCCCCTGCGGGTGTGCTCGCGGAGCAGGTCTTTAATGAGGCGGATGCTGTGGGGATCGAGGCCGATGAAGGGTTCGTCCACCAGCAACACGTCCGGTTCGTGCATGAGCGTGGCCGCATAAATCACCCGTTGGCGCATGCCGTGGGACAAATCCTTGGTGAGGGTGTGGGCGCGGTCCATCATGCCGAAAATTTCCAACTGGCGCGGAGCTTTTTCGCGGACTTCGTCGCGGGGCATTTGGTAGAGATCGCCGGTGAAATACAGAAATTCCATGGCCGTGAGCCGATCATAGAGGAAGGGCATGTCGGGGATATAGCCCATGCGCCGGCGGGCTTCCACGGGGGAAGCGAGGGCATCCACGCCGGCCATGGTGATTTGCCCCGCGTCCGGACGCACCAGCCCGGTCATCATTTTAATGCTGGTGGTTTTTCCGGCGCCATTGGGACCGAGGAAGCAAAACAACTCGCCGTCCCCCACGTCCAGACAAAGATCGTCAACCGCTTTTAAATTTCCATAGCTTTTGTGCAGGTGTTCAAGTCGAATCATAAGTTGGGCAGATTAGGGATCAAAGGATTGGAAAGCAACTGTGAAAAGTGAATCTTATTGCCTTCGGGCACGCGCACGGCATCATTCACGGTTGCGGCTTCCAGCACAAAGCCGAAAGGGGTCTCCTGGCGCAGAATCTGACCGTGTTCGTTCAGCCAGGCGGACATGACCATTTCCCCGGTGCGCATGGACACCCGGGAGACGTGTACGGGCTCTCCCCCGTCCATGGCCAGCATTTCATACCCTTCTCCCCGGAACACGACTTCCGAAAGGTCGCCGGTCAGCGAAAAAGGATCGAAGGTGCGCATGCGCAACTCCTGGTCGGGACGCAAATTCCGCAGGCCGGTATCCATCAGCGGGCCGGCGATGATGGCGTGTTCGGGAATTTGGAGACGCCGCTGCATGCGGGCGTCCCCCATCATGGGCTTCAACTGCAATTCGATGTTGAAAAAGTCGCCCGTGTCCCGGACCGCGTTGATTTCCCCCTGGATGTTGCCCATGAAGAAGGTCACTTGGAAGCCGTGAAGCCGGTGGCCGTCGCGAATACTCACGCGGGTTTCGATCCGCAACTGGTTGGATCCGTCCGGCATTTGCAGATGCAACATCAGTTGGGACCGCATCTGCAGATCTTCCCGGCCATCGGTTTCATCGATTTCCATGGTGGAATTGGAATAACCCACGTGCTCGCCGTTCCAGAGCACTTTCATCCAACTGTCTTTCACGGCCGGCAACTCGCGGGTCAGCCCCCGGTATCCGGGGATGGTATCCTCAAACCAATGGGGAAAGGCTTCATAACGGACCAACCAGGACATGCAGACCAGCCAAACCGCCAACACCGTAAACTTGAAATAGCGATTGAAAATCATACGAACATTATACTCTATTTCGAGCGAATTGCACAAGTCCCACGTTTTTTTTCATTGGCCGGATGCGCGGCCCATGCACCTTGCGGGCTCCAGTGCCGTTCCCTCTTTGCCCAAACCTGTCTGGTGGGCCTGTAACCGTTGTTATTGGGCATCCTTGAAGCAGCGAACCGCCAGCTCGCGATAGAGGAGGGCCTGGGCATAGCGGTCGGATTCTTCGCGAAGGATGCCATGGGCGTCGGGGAAGACGCGGGCGTAATAAAATTTTCCGGTGAGCAGCTCCGGGGCAAAGACCAGCACGTCCCCTGCCCCCGCATGGCGAAGAAACCCGGCCATGGCCCGTTTCCACATTTCCTTGAAATCCGCGAGATAGTCGCCGCCGATGGCCAGTCGGGGCTTTTCGTCCAAACCGTCGATGGGCGCCTGCATGAAGCCGGGGGCGGCGATGCGCCCGTGCATGAAGCCGGTGCGGTCAAAGATGGGATTCATGAAGTCAAGTTTCATGTCCAGTCCGCCGTAAACCATTTCCTGACCACAGTAGTAGTGGCTGTAGTCGGCGTTAAGGAGGAGGGCGGGATGACGCTTGAGGAGCTGCACGGTGCGCCACATGTCTTGGGTGAGGGTGGCGCGGTGGGTTTCCACGAAGGCGGGCAGGTCGTGACCCTCCGAGGCTTCCAGCACCGCGTCGAGCAGCGCGTCCACCTCCTCGTCCTCTTCAATTCCCCAGGCCAGATGCAAGGTGATGCAGGCGTCGCCCAGATCCTTGTGACGTTTGAAGACGTCCTCCACCTCATCGGGACGGTTGATCCGGTCCAGACCGCAGCACGGCAACACGTCCGAGCGGGGCGAGAGATCGGTGACCTGGACGCCCTCAAAGCCGTCCTCTTTGAGTTTGTGCAGTGCCTCCTCTCCCTGCAGTCCCGGCCAGATGCTGTCCGCGGGCAGGTCGTACAGATTGTCGAGGTTGAGGTAGACCTTGAGTTTGGGGGCTTCCCGGGTTCCGTCGTTGAGATAGTGTTTCATGACTTTGTTCGAATACCCTGAATCCGTGAGTTTGCACGATTTTTGCGCAACGATCTCACGGATTGAGGATCATTCCATATGTTTCTTTCAGGTTCACGGGCGGGAAAAAGAGCGTCCTCGGGGGCGTGGAGGATTTTGGTCTTGGCGTTGATTTTGGTAAGGATTGAAGATCAGGGTGTCGATGTGGGACATGGGCACGCTCACTTCGGACGGCCAGGCATCGCCGGTCAGGGTAATCCGGTGGGCGTCACCCTCTATCAGCGCCAGGGTGAGGGGCTGACTTTCGCCCCGGAGAATCACTTGCACGTCGCGGGCGTTTCTTCGCGGCAGCAAGGGAGCGGCGGTGGCAAATTGCAAGCGCAGCATCTCTTGAATGGGCACGTCGATCGGTTCCGTGTCTCCCTCGGGCTTGAAGCGAATTTGGCCCTCCGCCGAAGGAAGAAGCTTGCCCCGCAATCTCCGGCGATCGGCAAGGCGCAGTTCATCCCCTTCGGGTGGTGCCTCTTTTTTCCGGGTGGGGTCGGGTTCGCCACTCCAAGGAAGAACCTGAAAACCTTCGGTCAAGAAATCCCGACTGATTGACTGGAACCACATCCATCGCGTTCCCACGTCCACGGGCAGGGGAACGTTGAGCGTACCCACTTTTTCTTCGTTCAAGAAAACATGGATGGTGTCCGCCTCCGGATCGAAAAACAATTGCAACCGGTTGGGCTCACCGGGAATCCGTTCAAAATTGATCCATTCGGCCTTGCCTTGGGCCCTTGCCAATATCTGTCTTCCGGGAATATTGACCTCCACTCCGTCGCGTTGGTTGCCCCGGGTGGGGCCGGAGGAAAAAAGATTGAACAGGAGGCCCAGGCTTGCATTGGCTTCAATGGGGATATCCATCATGATGCGATTGGCATCTCCGGGAAGCCGGCGGGCGTAGGTTACGCCGCCCCGGGCAATGGCACCCTCTTGAACATTCTTTGGATCCAAAGTTTGACCTCGACGATCGGTCACCTGCCAATCGGAGCCGTCTCCCCATTCGTGAACCCAGTCTCCCTGTGTCCCCCCGGGCTGGGAAACCTCGCGCAAGGCGCGTCGATCCACGCTCAAGACCTCGCCCCAGGCGGAAAGAAACGTGAGGTTCGTTTCGCCGACTTCCCGGAGCGTGCCCCGGACTCGATTCAGGTTTTGCAGCAGGAAGCGGTGAGGCGCCTCCTCCACGTCGGCGCGGCCCAGTTGATGAAGCCTCCCGACATTGCGCAAAGGAACGGACAGCGCCGATTCGTTCCACACGGGCTGAAAATGCAAACGCCCCCCGGTAAACCCCAGGGGGTGTCCGGTGATCTTTTCACCGCTGAGCATGCGCAGGTAGGGGGTCTCGGCGTGAACCTCCGCCTCCGCCTGGGAACGGTTCAACCAGTGAATGCCCTGCAACGCGCCAAGGGGAAGCAACAAAGGCTCGCGAAACGCCGCATGTCCCGTGTGAACGATTCCGGCACAAACATTGCAACAGGTATTTTACTACGCTTCGGCGCGAACAAAGGATGGCTTGTTGGGTTTACTCATCATACTGAGTAATTTAACTCAATACAATGAGTAAATCAAGACATCATCGCTCGTAAATCGGTATGAAACATTGCAAGAAACATTGCAACAGGTATTTTACTAAACATTGCAACAGGTATTTTACTATTTTACTAAACATTCTAAACATTGCAACAGGTATTTTACAATCTGTTGGCGAGGAGAAATAATCACCCGGCACTCGGGTGTATCCGCCGACACGCGTTCAGATCCTTTCCCATCGCTTCACTTTTAGTCTT
>PXAS01000483.1 GCA_003565815.1 PVC group bacterium | reverse complement strand
CAAAAGCATCATGTTTCACTCAAAACATGCCACAATCAGGAATCCGGATAAAGGAAGATTTGCGGCAAGGATGCAAGAAACAGCGCGCCGTTATCCATTATCAAAGGCCTGTGCCATCTTTGCCCGATTTGTCGGAAATCGGGACGTTACTCTTCGTTGATTATCGAGTTATGGTCTTTGGCGAAAAGCGATTGCGCCCCTTCGGTATTCCTGCCCTCGACAAAAAACGCTGCATGCGGTTGACAACAGTTGACAGATGGCGCCCTTTGTGCAAGAGTGACCACAGTTATGGAATCAAAGGGTGTTAAAAAATAAGCAGATATTAGCAAACGAAACACTGTGATTCGCAACAGGAGATCGCAAAAATGATCAAATCACTCAACCTGCCTGCCATACAGGCACGCCTGCCCCAAGTAGGGCTGAGTCCAGCAAAGCTGGCTGCCAGACTTCACGTCAGCCGCGAGACGGTTTCGAAATGGCTTCATGGCGAGTCCATTCCAAAACCCGACAAATTACTACGCCTAGGCACTACGTTAAATCTCAAGTTTGAGGAACTCGTTGTTCTCGCGCTGCCTGAGGCTGTTCCCGTGGTTTCTTTCAGACGCAAGACCGCTCGCAAGACGCGTGATAACCATTTAGACAATGCAAGGGAAACTGGAGAGCTACTCAAAGAGCTGGTCAAATATTTGCCGGACACCAGATTAACGCACGCACCCGTGCTTAAGGAGCCAAGGTTGGATTATGACTATATCCAGCGTATCGCCAAGGATGTTCGAGAAGAAATGGGACTCATGTCGAAGCAGGCCATAGACTTTAATGATCTCATTGGAATGTTCAACCGCTTACACGCAATTATTATCCCGGCCTTGTGGGGAGAGAAGCAACATCATGGCAATGCTTTGAATATTTACTTACCGGATTCGGAGACCACCTGGGTTTTTCTAAATCTCGATAGCAACCTTCTGGATTTTAAGTTCTGGATGGCCCACGAACTCGGGCATGCCCTTGCTCCGACTTTAGATGGTGATATTGGCGAAGACTTCGCAGATGCATTTGCGCAAGCATTGTTGTTTCCTGAACCAGATGTAGTTACCTTGCGCAACAAACTGGAGATGCTACCGCGCGTCTCTATGCGAGTTCAAAAGATCAAAACAGAGGCAAAAAAGCGTATTATCTCTCCTTACACACTACGTATGGCGATTGAGGATTACGAATCAGCTCATGAGGCAGCACCTATAAACCTTGGAGCAAGAAATCAATTTATGGCAATAGCAACGACCTTTAAAAAGCACTTCAATACCGTCACCCAATTGATCTTCCATAACACGACACCCGATCCAGCCGCGTATATTAATTCTGCAACAGAGACATTCGGCAGCGGATTCTTTGACGCTCTCGCCGCTTACTGCCAGCAAGAGAGTGGGGCGGAGGCATATCTTCACCAGGTTCTGGGTGTATCTTTAGCTGACGCCAAGGGGCTTATCGCGGAGTTCAAAAAATGAGCCCTGCCCCACAGGTCATTCTGCTGGATAGCTGCGCTTATTTCCGACTCGGACAGTCCATTCGCCCATTGCTGAAAGGTACGTTCGGGCCATCACCTCCTTATTCGCTTTATGTTCTCGCCGCGCTTGATCAGGAATATCTTACCAGTTCCCGTCTGCGCAGTAAGTTCGAGTGGGTTCATGAGGCACAATATGTTCAAGATCGGGCAGACAAGCTTTATACATGCAGGGGTAAAAGCGCCAAAGATGCTGAAACCGTATTTTCCTATCTAGCCGGATATGCAAAGGCGAACAAACTAAAGCTGGCACCAGAGGACATCAGGGCAATGGCTGTTGCCCATGTACGCGAATTCATACTGGTAAGTGACGACAAAGGAGTTCAACAGACATCATCCGAACACGGTATAGATTGCTGGAGTTCACTTAAGCTTCTCAAGGTTATGCTTGATCACAACCGCATTCCGCGCGAAAAACTCATCGAAATTGTCGAGTTATGGCAATATCAAAACGATTTACCATGTACCAAAGACGTCTTTAAGCTGGAATTCGAAGATATTTTCGGGATTACCTGCCCAATATAGCAAGGACGAGATTCAAATGCTTAAAGCAATCGACACGCAAAGCGGGCGGCATGTGATCTCGATTGATCCTGTATGGGAAACCGGTGCCGGTCCGCTGAGGGATCTTTGTTGTAAAAATGCCATTGCCTGCCCGGAGTGCAGGCAGCCTGTTGGTTTGCGCGCAGGAAACGTGCGCATTTGGCACTTCGCTCACAGGGCAGACTCCAACTGCCCGCTGAAAAGCGAGTCTGCCGCCATTCTACGCGCGCGCGAAATGCTTTACAAACTCCTGCGAACAAAGTTTGGCGATCGCGTCAGCCTGGAGGATGTGATACACGGGGCACCAAATTCTGAACGCGCTGACTGTGTGGTTTATAAAGATGCAGGAAAAATCGCATACTGCATCGTCGAGAAACAGCTCCGCAACCGGTTTGGCTACATGAACGTCCGCCAAAAAGCACATACCGCAGTCCAATGGATCGTTCTTCCGCAACTACTCCAGAAGAATCCGGATGACCCGGAACAATTTCTATTATCCGCTACCGCACGCGACCTGGCCGCCAAGGATGGCATAAATGAGATGTACGGAGGCTCTTGTATAATCGGATCGCTCTGCTGCGCTGACGCGGAACGCGGGCAATTCTTACTTGCCCGGGGTCTTGAATGTGTTCATAAACCCAATGTGTTTGAACCACATACATACATTGAAGTTTCCCCGGAAAAAGTCATCTTGAGCCCTAAACTCGGGCAACTCATGGTCGCCAGCGAGGTGCCTAGATATAAAGAATGGCAACGAGCATTTGAGATTGCACAGGCCGTTAGACGCGAAGCAGAAGCGAGAGCAAAAGAAGAACGCAAACGGCGAAAGGCGGAACAGAAAAAACAACTGAAGGAGGCAAAGAAACAACGAGACCGCATTGTTGCCGCCCTTCAGGCGCGACACTCTATCAATCAGCCAGATAATACCAATCTTCATGAGTCTCGCGGCAAAAAGGAACTAACTTGCCTACATTGCAAATCAAAAACCAGAAACTGGGTCGCCTTTATATATAACGCGGCCTATCCTCACGGCACATGCCTTTGCCGCGAATGCCATGCAGCAGGCATGAACTTTCCATACGAGGACCTAAGCCAGAGATTATGATTTGCGAAGACCTGCGCGATCCTATATTTAGTGAAAGAAACATAAAACAGGGAAAGACAAACTAACTTTGTATAGATTCAAAAAAAGGTGGATGTGAATTTTCACCCGCAATAGCACTTCCTTACGGCTAAATAATAATCAACTAATGTCACTTCATGCGCGTTTCTGACATTGGTTGATTATTCACCCTCCTGATTCAAAACGACAAAGGCTTCATTTCTCACCCAGAATATGCCACAATCAGGGAGCAAGATAAAGGAAGATTTGCGGCAAGGATACGAGAAACAGAGCGCCGTTATTCATTATCAAAGCCCTGAGCCATCTTCGAGTCGATTTGTCGGAAGTCGGGACGTGACCCTGTTAGCCGGAGCCCTAAACTCGGGCAACTCATGGTCGCCAGCGAGGTGCCTAGATATAAAGAATGGCAACGAGCATT
>PXAS01000363.1 GCA_003565815.1 PVC group bacterium | reverse complement strand
GGTACAAGCAGCGTGATGCTGCGGGCCTGTCCGGGGATGCGTTGGATGAAGCCGCGGCGTTCCAGCGTGAGCACCATTGAATGCACGCTTGGGGCCGCGATCTGGAATGAGAAATACCTGTTGCAATGCTTGGCGATCTGGAATGAGAAATACCTGTTGAATGAGAAATACCTGTTGCAATGCTTGAGAAATACCTGTTGCAATGCTTGAGAAATACCTGTTGCAATGCTTGGTTCCGGTGTGTGATGTTGTACATCGGTCATTTTTTACCTAGAAAAAGGAATATTCAAAATCATGACGCCATTGAATATACAAGTAATCCTGCAAGGGCCATCTGTCAGCAATTTTCGGCATTGAAATCACCTGCCCCTCTCGTTTCTCAAACAGCTCTCTGGCGTGGTCGTTGTGGTAGTGGTCGCGGATAGAGGGGGAGATGAGGATAAGGAGACTCCCGGTTGCTGCCATCGATGGAGGCTTCCCGGCTGTAGTGTGAAAAGGCTTCTTTGTGGTTCACATTGGAAGACATACCAGTCGTTGTGTCATGTATGCTCAGATTCGGCAATCCAAAACGTCAACTCATCCATATTCCCGCGGGGGGAGGAAACGGACCACGGATAGCCTTGCCGGACCACGGATGGGGGAGAAGAAGGGAAGCACGGATGGACACGGATTCACACGGATGCTGTGGGGCAGGGAGAGTCCTTTTACAGAAGGGAACGAAAGGAAGGAAGGGAAGGAAGGCTTTAGGGCAAAGAGGGGGGGCACCAACGGATAGCTTCGCCGGACCACGGATGGGGGAGAAGAAGGGAACCACGGATGGACACGGATTCACGCGGATGCGGTGGGGGCAGGGGGCGTACGCGTAATCGTGCTGGTAATCGTACTCAAGCCGGGAAGGTGGGGATCCGATTACGATTACGATTAGGAGTCTTATACCCGTAAATTCCAGCATCCCATTGGCGGCGATGCTACCCTCTGACCATTCTTCATCGGCAGGGACTGCCGAGCTACGTCTTTCCACTCGTCATGCGTCATTCCTCCATGCGTCATTCCCCCACCTTCCCCAAATCCATGTCCGCCTTGTCTCCCCGTAATTCGGTCAGCATCTTGCCGACCTCATAGACCTCCATGCTGGTGGGGAGCATTCGGACGGTGAGTCCGTTTTCCATTTTGATCTGATCATACACCGTACGGGTAGTGACTTGGCAACCTTTTAAACTGGGGTGGCGGTCATGAAAGGCCTGGAGATGACGCAGCATTTTCCGGTCGCGGGCGGGGCGGTCGGTCCATTTGACCTCGGTGGCATTCAAGGGTTTTTGACTCGCACCCTGTAAATGCACCAGATCGATCTCACCCGTGGCCCACCGGGCGTAATAAATTCGTTCGGTCCTATTCGGATCATGAAACCACTGCGCAAACAAGGCGGTTTCGGCCAAGGAACCCATGGTCTGGTCATCCTCCGCCGGCGATCCGAACAGCGCGGCGCGCATGGAGGGATTGGTGAGGTAAACTTTGAATGACGTGGCGCGCTGAAAGTGCTTGGCGTTCTGGTCGATGCGGTGGACCCGGCGAATGAGAAACGCAGCCTCCAGATATTCCAGATACCGCCCCAGGGTGGCCTTGGCCACACCGGAAGATTTTGAGAGCCCTTCCAAGGTGACTTCGTTTCCGGTGTTGTACGCCAATGTGGTAAATAACCGGTTTAATTCCTGAATGTCCCGGATGCCATACAGCTGGGGCAGATCTCGCAGGAGGACTTTGTCGATAATGTCACTCTTGATAAACCGGGAGCTTTGGTCGCGCACGGTTTTGTTGAAAACCGCTTCGGGATACCCCCCGTAGTTCAGGTAGTTGAGAAACTCATCGTTGAGGGCATGGATGTCGGTGGGTCTGAACTCATTTTCATTCACAAGCTCGATGAGTTCATCCTCCCGCCCCACAAAATCAAGGTATTCGGCAAAGGTCAGGGGCGGCAGCAGAAATTCGGTGAACCGTCCGGCGCCGGATTCCCGGCTTTTCAAACGAAGCGCGGCCGCGGCGGATCCGGATGCAATGAAACGGATCTGGGGAAAACTGTCCACAAGCGATTTGAGGTGCACCTCCCAGTCTTTCAGGTACTGAATCTCGTCGAAGACGATGGTCAGGGGCGTTACGGGTTTGTGGCCGAATTTTTCCTGGAAATTGAGGACAAAGCGTTCCAGTGCGGTATCGGTGTAGATCGGGGTTTCCAGGGACAGAAACAGGATGCTGTTGCCCTCCACGCCCTCCTGCAGCAGCCGCTGTATGGTCTGAAACAGCATCACGGTCTTCCCCACCCGGCGGGGACCCATGAGAATCACCGCCCGGTTCACCCCCCGGTTGCTGACCAGGCGGTAGAAAGGGTCAAAGTAGTGCCGCTTGGGCAGGTCCTGATAGCTGATACCATCATCCGATTCGCCTTCCCACCACGGATTGTCGAAGGCGAGGCGTTTCTCAATGTCATTCTGAGAGATTTCAAGCATACAGGTTCAGTACCATTTGTTTTGTATATGTCAATAAGCAAAGTTTACTTTGATTAATAATGTTGTTTAGTACCGTTTCGAGTGAATCGTGACACTATTTGAGGGGATTTGGGGGAATGGCGAATGAGAAATACCGAATGAGAAATACCTGTTGCAATGCTTCCAAACCAAACATGTAAGCTTGCGGTTTCCAATTGAAATGATTACGTGAAGGTATGGATGAGGAGGATACCCTTGAAGCATCAAAGCGCTCGGAAGCTCTGTTGGAGCTTCTGGAGCGGGAAGTGCGCCGGGAGGATTCCCGGGTCCGGAGTGACCGTGAGGCGTTTCTGCAAAAGCCTTTGCATGAGCGAATTGCCAGCGGCTGGACGCTTTCACCGGTCCGGCTTTCCCGTATTCAAAATTCCAAACGTCTGCGAATTGAAGCTGATTTGAGATTTTCCCGCTATCGGGAAGGGGATTTGCTGCGGATTCATACGGGTTTCATGGGGGATGCGGACGGGCTGGACGTCACGATTGTGCACGAGGGTTCTGACGCGCTGCAGATTCGAGCGGATAGGAATCCCGACAAACTTTTCGAGGCGTCCGCACCTTTGATTGCCGATCCGGCGTATTTGGATCTCACCGCGTTTTATCTCAAGGCGTTGGAGGAATGTGCGACTTCGGATACGGGGCGGAATCGGATTCTGCCGATGCTGCTGGGGGATCTGCGGTTGCGGGTCGAGGGGCATCTTTATGATGAGGCGCTGGATCTCGCGGAGGAGCGTGGGCTGAACGAGGCGCAGGCGGATGCGTTTGCCTCCTGCCTGGCCTGCTCTGACGCGTATTATGTGCAGGGTCCCCCGGGCACGGGAAAAACCCGGGTGCTGGCCGAGGTGGTGCGGTCGCTGGTGGAGCGGGGCGAGCGGGTTTGGGTGAGTGCGCTGACGCATCGGGCGATTAATCATGCGCTTTCTGCGGTGCGTAAAATCGCGCCGGATGCGAAACTCGCCCGGATTACCGACATCAAAAATGAAGTGCCCGAGGGAATTGATTTGTATGAGTTCATGGGCAACAGTCCGCTTTGTGATGAACCCGGCGGGTATGCGATTGGCGCCACGCCCTTTTTGGGGATGACTCAGCGGCTGCGGGACTGGGAATGCGATACGCTGCTGATCGATGAAGCCAGTCAGGTTACCCTGCCGTTGGCGTTGATGGCCATGCTGAAAGCACGGAGGGTGCTTCTGTTCGGGGATGACTGCCAATTGCCGCCGATTCAGGTCTCCTGTCCGCTCTCCACCTGTGTGGACCGGAGTGTGCTGCAGCGGATTCCGCTTTCGGACATGCACTCGATGCTGAATGTGACCTACCGCATGCATCCGGCACTTTGTGAGTGGCCCAGCGAGCAGTTTTATGAAAAACGGCTCTCGGCCCATGAGGCCACACTGCAGGCGCCTTTGCCCTTCCGGTCCATGACGGGAAGGCGCTTCAAAATTTGCACCGACTCTTTGGAGGATGAAGTGGCCAGGGTTGTCCGGACGGTTGTTCAGCTGATCCGTCGGGAGGGACATGCGCCGGATGATCTTGCGGTTCTTTCCCCGTTCCGGTCACATGCCCGGGCCATACGGGCGGGTCTGCGCAAAGAGGGGCTTGTATTGAAGGTGGATACGGTGGAGCGGATGCAGGGTCAGGAATGCAATGTGGTGCTGTATGCCGCCGGGGTGGATTCGCCGAAACGGGTGACAAGGCTGGCAGAGCATCTGTTTCATCCGAATAAATTGAATGTTGCCGTCACCCGGGCCCGTGGCGGGGTCATTCTTTTTGCGCACCCCGTTTTGCTGGAGACGCCCCTTTTCGGGGAGATGGGGAGGCTGCGGGCGGTATGGCGAAGTCTGTTTGACGCGTCGGAGGCGCTCCGCATCTAATGGCACGGGTTCTGCCCAGTCATCCGGTTCCGGGTCTGTCCAAAGCGGTGGCGCTGCTTGCGAGGGCCTGCCGCAAACAGCTTTCCGAGGATGTGGTGGTCCGGGTGATGCTTACGCCAGAGGCCGGGGAAGATCATCCGCATCTTCTGCTGAATCAGGGGGATGCCTTGCTTGGGATTTGGGTGTGGGAGGATGCTGCGGAAAGGATTCTGGCCTGGCGTCAGGGCGAACAGGATCTTGGGCTTTCAGGCGCTCCCGAGGGGCGCTCGCTTGATCAGGCGCTTGCGCGGGTGCGTGCCGCCGGAATTCCCTATGTCACAGCCTGTCGGAATGTAAAATCGGGTCCTGATGGATCGGTACTCTGGCGTGATGCGCTTTGGTTGATGACGCGGCTTGAGGATGTCGGCGTGGTGGCGAAAGAAAAAGCATTGGCAACCTTTTGTCCGGAGGTTCAGGTCGCGCCGCAGCTCACTGTACGGGAAGGGGCGCAGGTGCTGTCGCCGCAATTCACCGGATTTCTGCTGGATGCCGCCCAGGAGGAGGCGATGAAGCGTGATTTGCTGCTTCCCCCCGCTCAGGAGCGGATTGCGACCGAACAACAGGCCCAAGTGGTCTCGGGAGTCGCGGGCAGCGGCAAGAGTCTGGTGCTCCTGTACCGTTTGCGAATGTTGCGGAATTTTTTTCCGAAACGGATTCGGCGCGCCCTGGTGCTGACGCACAACAAAGCGTTGGCCGGAGATCTTCTGATTCGGTACGCGCACTTGAATCCGGAGGATGCGAAGGGTGTGGAATTTTCGACGTTCATGCGCTGGTTCGGGCGTTGCCCGGAGTTTGGTCCCTGGATCGAGCCGATTTCTGAATTTGACCGCAAGGCGTACATCCATCGTGCGCACAGGGTTCATCTGGCTGACACCAACCTGACCGAAGAGCAGCTTGCCCGTGAGATTGGCTGGCTGAAAGACCTGGGGCTGCCGGACCGGTCCGCATATTTGGCATTGCCCAGAGTCGGACAGGGTTTTTCGTTGCAGACCAGTCAGCGGGAGCAGATGTATGATGCGGTGGAGGCCTATCAAAACGCACTGACGCATGACCGGGTCATCGACTGGCACGATGTGCCCCTGCGTTTGTGGCATCGGCTTGATCAGGGGCGGCGGGCCATGCGGCGGCAGTATGATGCGATTTTTGTGGATGAGACGCAATTTTGCGCGCCGATCTGGTTTGATCTTTTGCAGGCCGGGCTTGAAGCGGAACACGGACAGCTTTTTCTGGCGGCGGATCCGACCCAGGGTTTTCTGCGCAGGCGGCAGTCCTGGCGCGGGTTGGGGTTTGATGTCCGCGGCCGCATCGCCCGCCTGGACCGGAGTTACCGTACCACCCGGGAAATTTTGGATTTTGCCAGCATGTTTTATCGCCGCCGTCAGCCTGAGGATACCGATGCGATTTTGGCAACCGACCTGAGCCACTTACCCAAAGGGCCCCTGCCATTTTTGATCCCGGTGCGGTCCCCGCATGACGAAATCACAAAGGTGGTCAATGAATTGACGGCCTATCTTGACAGCGGAGGCCGTGCATGCGATGTGCTGATTATCCATTGCAGTTCCCGGGGGGCCCGGCAATGTCTTTCGCGCCTGCAGCAGCATTTTGGAGAGGACAAAGCCGTGGATCCCCGCCGTGACAGGGATCATGCCGAGGCGTTTCGGGTTTTGTCGCTTGATGCCGCCACCGGGTTGGAGAGCCGCAATGTGTTTTTGCTGGGTGCGCACGAACTCTACGAGCAGGAGCAGGCGCTCCGCATTTCCGAAGAAGAACGGGTAGATCGTATCCGCCAGAATACCAAGAGACTCTACACGGCAATTACCCGGGCCGGGCAATGCCTTTTTATTACATTTAAAGGACCGATTCCTGGAGACTTGAACCCCTTGAGTTCCGCGAAACCCTAATCACGAAAAATCGCGGCCCTACGGCTGATTTTTTGAGATTTAAAAACAAACCGTCGCATGGTCTTCCGTAAAAAACCGGCATAAAACCCCGCCAATCCCTTCAGGGACCCGCTGATGGACTGGGAGTTGTGAAATAAGAGATGAAAAAATAAAAATGGAGTTGATCCTGCGGATGCTTCGCTGGACTGCGGATCATCGTCGGAATCCCACTGGAAACGACAAATGATTCGCGGGACGGCATAGCCATTCGCGGGGTTCCCTTCCCCAAAAACGATCTGCAGGACGGCGAAGCATCCGCAGGGTAAAAAAAACATTTCTCCAAGTCATTGAAGATAAATGAATAATCAGAAATATACACGCTTTTTTGTATCATCTTCCTTCGGAAGACTCGAATCTTTTTCGGGGCACAAATCCACTCGGAATCTCACGGTCCCATTTGAAGATTTATGGTTTACAGGGTACTAGCGGGTCCATTCGGAGCAGAAGATGGCGGCGGCGGTGGCGACATTGAGGGATTCGGCTTGGCCGCGGCGGGGGATGTGGAGGCGGAGGGGCAAGCGGGCTTCGGTTTCGGGGCGGATGCCTTGGCTTTCATTGCCGAGCACGAGAACGCCTTGATCGGGCAAGGGGGTTTTGTAGAGGTTGTCGCCCTCTAAAAACGCGCCGGCCGCCCAGGTGTCCGGGGGCAGGTTCCTCAAAAATTCGGGAAGGGAGGCGGTTTGGACGCGGACCCGGAAGAGGGAGCCCATGGAGGCTTGCACGACTTTGGGGTTGAAGCGGTCCACGGTGCCGGGCGAGCAGACGAGCGCGTCCAGGGCAAACCAATCCGCCAACCGCAGGAGGGTGCCGAGGTTTCCGGGGTCCTGGATGTCGTCGAGCGCCAGGACTCGTCCGCCGTGATAGACCGTGTCGGATTCGACGCTCTCGCCGGGCATATGTACAACGGCGAGGACCTGTTGGGCGGTGTCGAGGGCGGACACGCGTTGCAGTTCGTCTTGACTGACTTCGAGGACGGGGGGCAGGTCCGGATGGTCCGGTGCCTGCCAGGCGGGGGTGGCCACGAGTTGGGCCACTTGCCAGTCCGAGGCCAAGAGGTCGGCAACCCCCTTGACGCCCTCCACCAAAAACTTCCGTTCCCGGAGCCGCTCTTTTTTGCGGTGCAGGGCGACAATGGATTTGCGTTGGGCGTGGGTCAGGGGCAAGGGCGCACCCGATGCGGGGAGGTGGGGGGCGAACTCAGTCCTCGTAATCGTCGCTCAGGTCATCGTCGCTCAGGTCATCGTCCTCGTCATTTTCGAGGCCCTCGAAAATGGGGCCGTCGTCTTCGGCGGGGGCGATGGCTTGTCCGGGTTCAAATTCCTTTTGCCGCCAATATTCGCCGAGGACAATGCCGGTTGCGGTGGCGACGTTGAGGCTTTCGACGCTCTCGGAGCCGGGGATTTTGATCATGAGGTCGGCGTCATCGACGAGGAAGTCGCTGAGACCGCTGGATTCCGGCCCCATCATCAGGAGCATTTTGTCGGGCAGTTCGGTGGTGTAGAGGTTTTCACCCTGATGGCTGCTGGTGCCGACGACGGTGTAACCGGCGGCTTTGAAGATGGGGAGGGCGTCGCTGATGCGTCCGGCGTCCACGAACTGCACGAATTCCGCTCCGCCTTCGGCGCCGCGGATGGCGGGACCGGATTGGGCGATGACGGCGTCGCTGACGAGGAGGCCTTCGACGCCGAAATGGGCACAGGTGCGGAGAATGGACCCGACGTTGTGGGGATTGCCCAAACGTTCGAGGGCCACAATGCAGTCGGTGTCCAGGTCAATGGACGCTTCGAGATATTCCTTGATGGTGAAGGGTTCGGTTTTTTTGACCAGAAAGCAAATGCCCTGATGGCTTTTGGTTTCCGCGATTTTGTCCATCTCGAAGGTGTCGATGATGCGGTAGGCCTTGCGGGCCTGGGCGCAGGCTTTCATGACGTAGCCGAAGCGGTAGGCGACATCTTCGGCGAAGTACGCGCGCACGATTTGCTCGGGACGATGCTCGAAAAAGGCGCGGCAGGCGTTGACGCCGAAGATTTTCATTTCCATGGGGTCTTCGGAGAAACGGGGACGGGGGGGGGAGCTGGTGGAATGATCCATTCAATACCTCGTGGGATATATGTTCGTATGGGGGGGAGGCGTTTCGGAACTATTCAGACCGGGTCCTTTTCGGGGGCCGGGCTTCCGAAACGACGGGGGAAATCAGGAAATGCGGATGGAAGCGGCGATATGGGCCTCCACTTTCCGGGCGATCTGGTCCACGATGTCCCGGGAGACGGGTTGGCTCACTTTGAGGACGGCGATGGAGTTTTTGCCTTTGCTGTCGTGGGGGTTGCGGACGTCGTCGATGTTGATGCCGGCTTCGGCCACGGCGGCGGCGATGATGCCGAGGACGCCGGGACGGTCTTGGTAGCTGAACACCAGGCTGTGCCCGGCGGGGTCGAAGTACAGTTTTTCGAAATCATTGATGCGGGAGATCATGATTTGCCCCTCGGCCACGGTGCCGCGCACGGACACGGTTTGCATTTGGTCCTTGCCGGCCTCGACGGTGAGATCCACGGTGATGGAGTCGCCGTACCCCTTGCGGTTGTCGACATCGCGGTTGGCGTAGTCGATGCCGTTGTCCGCGAGGACGGAAATGGCGGCGTGGTGATCCAGGGAGCGGTCGAAATCCGGGTTGAGCGCGGTGACCATGGGGACGACGAGCCACTCGGAAAAGCGGGAAAGGTTGCCGTACACGCTGGTTTCCAGCAGTTTGATGCGCCGGTCGGGCCCGGCCAGACTGCGGGCAAAGGCGGTGAGGGTGTGGGCCAGGTCGCCGTAGGCTTCGTCGAGCCCTTCGGGAATATCGCGGTTGACGATGTAGGAGGTGATGCCTTTTTCATCGAATTCGGCGAGGATGCGCGCGGCCATGCGGGCCGCGTTTTCGTTGGCCTCCTTGGTGCTGGCGCCGAGGTGGGGCAGCATGATGTCGGCAATGTCCGCGATGGGTTTGGCCCCGGCTTCGTCCTTGGGATACACGTCGTTGAGCAAGCGCAGGTTTTTCTCGGTTTTCAGGGCCCGGAAATCGTCTTCGTTCAGGACGCCTGCCCGGGCGCAATTGATGACCGTGGCGCCGTTTTTCATGCGCGAAAGGAGGTCCCGGTTGACGATGCCGCGGGTGGCGTTGTTTTCGGGAATGTGCAGGGTGACGTAGTCGCTGACCTCGAACAGGTCTTCGAGGCTCAGGAGTTCCACCCCGAGTTCATCGGCCCGGTCGCTGCTGATCATGGGGTCGAAGCCCACCACGCGCATGTCAAAGCCGGAAAGGCGTCGCACGGCGAGGCGACCGATGTGGCCCAGGCCGACCACGCCGATGGTTTTGCCGGTGATTTCGCGTCCCATGAATTTGGACTTTTCCCAGAGCCCTTCGCGGCAGGAGGCGTCCGCGGGAATGATGTGACGGGCGTCGGCGAGCATGAGGGCCACCACTTCCTCGGCCACGCCGTTGGAGTTGGCGCCGGGGGTGTTCATCACGTCGATGCCGCGTTTGCGGGCGGATTGGATGTCGATGGTGTTGTAGCCGGCGCCGGCGCGGATGATGACTTTCAGTTGGGGAAAGGCATCGATCACCGCTTCGGTGATTTTTTCGCTGCGCACGATCATGGCATAGGTGTCGGCGTGATCATTCGCGAGTTCGAGCAAATCAACGCCGGGAAGTTGGTGCACGTCATATCCGCCATGGTCCATGAGCATATTACGGGCGACGGCATCCAGTTTGGTGGGGATCAAAACTTTTTTCATTATGTGAGGTCCAATTTTCCTATTAGGGTTTGACGATGGGGGGTCCATATAGTGGAAAAGCCGTGGGAATCAACCCCACAGCGCATATTTTTCACGGCAGTTCTTCTTCGCGGTGAAAAACGGTGAGCAGATCCTGGCCGCGCTGTTCGTAGATCACCCAGAGACCGGCGCGGACCCCGGCGGCTTCTCCAATGGAGGTGACCCGGACGTAGCGTCGCTCGGAGGTGGTGAACCATTCGGCGGCGTCCGCGGGCAGGCCGGCGTAGGCCACGGCTTCCTGGGGGGTGCGGAAGCCGTCCAGCTCGGTGCCGGCAATGCCGTCAATGCCGAGGCGACCCTCGAGAAGTCGGTCCACCTGCTCTTCGCGGATGCCGGGCAGGGTCATGAGCACGCTTCTGGAGGCGGTGTTGACGTTCACGCGTCCGTCTCCGTACACGGTGAGCAGGGGGGCGATGCCGGACACGCGCACGTCGGGGCGGTCCCAGAATTCGTGCAGGGTGCCGCCGTAGAGAATGGCCCGGGTAAAGCCTTTGATGAGCATCAGCTCGTCGAGGGACTCGATGGGGGCGTTTTTGACTTCATATCCCCGCTCCACGTAGAAGGGGTCGTCGGATTCGGCGCCATTGAGGCGGGTGAGGTCGTTGCCGTCGGTGAAGTCGAGAAAGCAATCGATGAGGGCCGGATGCATTTCCTCGGGCACGCCGGTGGAGGAGAGCAGGGCTTCCCAGTCTTCGCGGGTAAGGCGGTTGAGGTTGCGCCGTCCGGATTCGGGTTGAATGCCCAGGGTAAAGGTGCCGTCGTTCAGTTCGCGGGTCAGCCCGTGGATGGCCAGGCCCCGGTTGAGGTTTTGCAGTTGGATGAAGAATTCCTCGCCGTATTCCTCCTCCGGTTCGGCGCCGGGACGCAGGGATTTGACCAGCATGAATTTGCCGTATTCGGCGCCGGCTTGGGACAGGGAACGGGCCTTCATGCGGAAGCGGTAGTGGGTGGCCAGTTCGCCTTCCAACTGGATCTGATACATGAAAGAGACGACCATGGCGGAAAGGACCACAATGGTGACCAAGGCCAGAATCAGGGCGGAACCCTTTCGCGGGGCGGGTGTCATCGCCGACCTCCCGTGCCCGGATTGGGTATTTCGATTCGGCGGCGGTCCCCGGCTCCGTCTCGCGCCTCGCCCCGCGCTTGGCCGGGCGCTTGTTCGCCTGGCGCCGGGGTGCCCGGCGCGGCTTCGCCGGGGTCGTCCCGTTGCCGTCGTCCGCGACGGGTTTCCCGGCTGATGCGGCCCACGGGGACTTCCACCCGGCGCACCAATTCCCGGTGGGGGCCCCGTTCCTCCAGCGGTTCCATGAACAGGGTCACTTCCAAAAATTGCGGAATCTGCCGTTCGTCCTCCCATTCGTCCACCCATTCTTCGGCGGTCATGTCGTAAAAGCGGACTTGCAGGCCTTTGACTTTGGGGCTGATCATCCAGGGTTCGACCTGGGCGACGAGGATGTCGTCGGGATCGACCAGATGGGGGTAGGCGCTGATGGCGAGGCCGCGGACGCCGTCGATCTCCTCGATGCTGAGGAAGAGGCGGTTCATGCCCTGACGGGTGGGATACCTCGGCGGCAGAAAAGACATGGTGCCCGTGACCCAACTGAGCATGTCGTCGGGCGGATTGCCGATGCCGGGTTCGTGCCGGAAGGTATAGACGCCGGGGTTGCCGTCGAAAAAGGAAGCGGAGCGCAGGGAGCCGACGAGCTGCTCCATGACCACTTCGCCGTGGTGCAGGGAGTCCATGGCCCGCTCGGCGTGGCTGGTGGTTTCGACCACGCTTTGGAAGCTGCCAAAGATCATGAGGCTCATCATCCCCAGGATCAGCAGGGCCAGCAGGACTTCCAGCAACGTGAAGCCGCGGCGTTTCACGGGAGGATCTCCGGGGTGTTTTCCTGCCGTTCGATGCGGGCGCCGAGGCTCCGCAGGCGCTCGTCCACTTTTTCGTATCCGCGGTCGATCATCCAGGCGTTTTCAATGATGCTTTCCCCTTTGGCGCAGAGGGCGGCGAGAATCAGGGCCATGCCCGCGCGGATGTCAGGGCTGGTTTGGTGGGAGCCGCTGAGGGGGCCGGGGCCGGAGACCAGCACGCGGTGGGGATCGCATTGGACGATGCGGGCGCCCATGCTGATGAGCCGGTCGACCCACACCATGCGGCTTTCGAAGAGTTTTTCAAAAAAGAGCACGCTGCCCCCGGCCTGGGTGGCCAGCACCAGGAGAATGCTCATGAGGTCGGAGGGGAACGCGGGCCAGATGCCGTCCTCGATCTTGGGAATGGCGCCGCCGAGGTCGTCGGCAACTTTCGGCGCCCCCCTGCCGGCGAAGACCCAATCCTCGCCGTCCACCTCCCAGTCGCAACCCAGGCGGGCAAATCCCCGGTGGATGACCTGATACACGTCCGCGTTGTGTACGCGCTTCAGGCGCAGGCTTCCGCCGGTGATGGCGGCGGCGGTGAGATAGCTGGCCGCCTCGATGTAATCGGCGCCCAGTTCCACGTCCGCTCCGCCGAGGGCTTCGCATCCGCGGATGACCAGCCGGTTGGTGCCGATGCCGTCTATTTCCGCGCCCATGGATTGCAGGAGGCGGCAAACGTCCTGAACGTGGGGTTCGCAGGCGGCGTTGTAGAGGACGGTTTCTCCGGGGATGGCGGCGGCGGCCATGACCAGGTTTTCGGTGGCGGTGACGCTGGCTTCGTCGAGGAGCAAATTCGCGGGGCGCAGGGCGGCGGCGCTGAGGGCGAGACGCTCCGGGCCCATCTCCAATTCCGCGCCCATTTCCGTCAAACCGTGCAAATGGGTGTCGAGCCGGCGGCGTCCGATTACGTCCCCGCCGGGGGGGGCGAGCTGGATTCGCCCGCAGCGGGCGAGCAGGGGGCCCGCGAGGAGAATGCTGCCGCGAATGCGTTTGCACCCTTCGGGAGAGAGGGCGTCCGGGTCCACGTGCCGCGCGTGCAGGCGTACCGTGTCCCCGTCGCGGGAGATCTCCACGCCCAGTTCCGCGAGCAATTCGCACATCACCCGCACGTCGGCGATGTCCGGAACCCGGCGCAGGGTCACGGGCCGATCCGTGAGCAGGGCCGCGGCCAACATCGGCAGGGCCGCGTTTTTGTTGCCGGTGGGGGTGAGTTCGCCGGAGAGGGGGTGTCCGCCTTGGATGAGAAATCGTGACATGCGGTAAGCTTACTCTACGGTGACGCTTTTGGCGAGGTTTCTGGGCTTGTCAATATCGGTGCCCCGGGCCTGGGCCGCGTAATAGGCCAGCAGTTGCAGGGCCACGACATTGATCAGCGGGGAAAAACATTCGCGGGCGCGGGGAACGTGAATGACATCCTCCGCGAGGCCGTCCACGCGGGTGTCGCCCTGGGTGGCGATGGCGATGATCCGTCCGCCCCGGGCATCGACTTCCCGCATGTTGGAGATCATCTTTTCGGCCACTTCGTCCTCGGTTTCCGTGCAAATGCAAATGACGGGCAGGTATTCGTTGATGAGGGCGATGGGACCGTGTTTCATTTCGCCGGCGGCGTATCCTTCCGCGTGCTGATAAGAAATCTCCTTGTTTTTCAAGGCGCCTTCCAAGGCCATGGGATAATTGAAACGGCGTCCCAGATAGAGGGCGCTGGGTCCTTCGTGATGTTTGCCGGCCACTTCCCGGATCTCGTCTTCCCGGCCCAAAACGTAGTGGATGCCATTGGGAATGTCCTGTAGTTCCCGAAGCAGGACGGCGTTTTCCGCGGCGCGCAGTTCCCCGCGCACCTTGCCCGCATGCAGGGTGAACAGGGCGAAAGCGGTCAGCTGGGCCGTGAACGCCTTGGTGGAGGCCACCCCGATTTCCGGACCCGCGCGGGTGTAGATGATGTGGTCGCTTTCACGGACCAGACTGCTGCCCGCGACATTGCAAATGGAGAGCACCGGACACCCGGCGCCGCGGGCCATTTTGATGGAAGCCAGGGTGTCGGCGGTTTCCCCGGATTGGGAGACCGCGATCACCAGGGTGTTTTTCGCGATTTTTGGATCGCGGTAGCGGAACTCGCTGCCCAAATCCGTTTCCACGGGAATGCCCGTGAATTTTTCGATGAGCAGGCGACCGTACATGGCCGCGTAATAGGCGGTGCCGCAACTGACGATCATGATGCGTTCAATGCCGCGCAGGACTTCGTCGGACATGGAAAGGTCGGGCAGGTGGATTTCCTTGCCGCCCGGCACGTATTTTTCCAACAATCCGCGAATCACCCGGGGCTGTTCGTGAATTTCCTTGAGCATGAATGTTTCGAAACCGGCCGCGTCGGCGGCGTGGTCTTCGAGATCGACTTTGACCCATTCGGCGGATTGCGGGGTGCCGTCCAGTGAAAACACCTCGATGCCGGTTTCCGACAAGCGCGCGAGTTCACCGTCTTTCAAATAGATCACCTGATCCACGTGGGGGAGGATGGCGGGGACGTCGCTGGCGATAAACAGGCCCGCCGGACCTCTGCCCACGATCAGGGGCGATCCCAGCCGGGCCGCGTACACGACCCCCGGTTCTCCGCGGTGGATTACCCCGAGGGCGTATGCGCCGCGGGCATCGCCCAGGGCGGCCCGGAAGCCGTCCAGAAAATCGCCGTCGGCGGTTTTCCGGGCGATGTGATGGGTGAGCACTTCGGTGTCGGTATCGGATAGAAAGCCCACGCCCGCCTCAATCAACGTATCTTTCAGCTCCAGATAATTTTCGATGATGCCGTTGTGTACCACCGCCAAATTTTTGGCCGCGTCCATGTGGGGGTGGGAATTGCGTTCGCTGGGTTCGCCATGGGTGGCCCAGCGGGTGTGCCCGATGCCGCAGGTGGCGGATAGGGGGGAAGAGAGAAGCTTCTGTTCCAGCGCCGCCAGCCGTCCCACGGCCCGGCGGGATTGCAATTCCTCCGGACCGGGCACGGCCACGCCCGCGGAATCGTACCCGCGGTATTCCAGACGTTTCAGGCCTTCCATGAGATAGGGGACCACGTCTTCGCGTCCAACCATGCCAACAATTCCACACATTTTGATACTCCTTGGTTTTTCAAAAATAATTCCGGTTGCACATCGTTTACCAGACCACCCCATGGATTCAATCCCGAATCCATGTGAGATTTGGAGTGACGAGTGCGGAGTGCGGGACGTTCGACGTTCATTCACGGGGATACAAAAATGTACTATCATACATTAATGTATCAAAAAACAGAACCTTCAATCTTTTTGAACCGATACCTATCGACAGTGTCTGAAGCAATGAGGTATAACTATAGTCAGAATTTTCGGTATTTCCTGAAAAAGATAAAAATTTCCAATATCAAGGTGTAAGGAGATTCCGTCCAACCCGAATCAT